>CAZTQF010000345.1:0-4140 GCA_964615255.1 uncultured candidatus Brocadiaceae bacterium
CCTTGCCCTTGATGTCGACTTCGAAGCCGACGCCCTGCACCTCGAGCTTCTTGGTGAAGCCTTCGGTCACGCCGATGACCGCGTTGTTGAGCAGCGACCGCAGCGTGCCGCGCATGGCCTGCGCAAAGCGCGTCGACTGGGTCGCATCGACTCTCAGCTGATCGCCTTCGAACGTGACCTTGACCTCGGACCGGACGGGCACCTTGCGCTCGCCCTTGGGTCCCTTGAGCGTCACCAGGTCGGGCGTGACGTCGACCGTCACGGCCTTCGGCACGTCGATGGGTGTCTTGCCAATTCTGGACATCGTTTATCTCCGGCTAGTCAACCGTGCAGAGCACTTCACCACCCACCTTGCGCTGCCGACACTCGCGGTCGGAGAGCACGCCTTGGTTGGTGGACACCACGGCGATGCCGAGACCACCGCGGACCTTCGGGAGGTCCTTCACCGCGCGGTAGCGCCGGCAGCCCGGCTTGCTGAACCGCGCCAGCGAGGTGATCACCCGCTCGCCCTCGGGGCCGTAGCGGAACTCGACGTTGACCACCGAGCGGGGGCCGTTGGCGGCCACCTCGTAGCGGTCGATGAAACCTTCGCGCTTGAGGGTGTCCAGAATGGCCACCTTCAGACGACTGCCTGGCACGACGCAGTTGGTCGCCCCGCTCATCAGAGCGTTGCGCATACGCGTCAGCATGTCAGCGATCGGATCGGTCATCATGGCGATTCAGTCTCCTACCACGAGGCCTTGCGCACGCCGGGGATCTCACCCTGCAGTGCAAGTTGACGGAAACAGCAGCGACAGATACCGAACTTGCGGTAATAGGCGCGCGGACGGCCGCAGAGCTGGCAGCGATTGTAAGCCCGAGTCGAAAACTTCGGCTTCTGCTGCTGCTTCACCTTCAAGCACTTCTTGGCCATATCAGTATGCGATGGATTGGTTCTTGGTGGTCGTCACTCGTGGGACCTGCGGGGTCACTTCTGGAACGGCATCCCCAGCGCCTTCAGGAGCGCGAAGCCCTCCTGGTCGGTCTCTGCGGTGGTGACGAACGTGATGTCCATGCCTTGCACGAACTCGACCTTGTCGAGCTGGATCTCCGGGAAGACGCTCTGCTCGCTCAGGCCCATGGTGTAGTTGCCGCGGCCGTCGAACTTCTTCGGCACGCCGCGGAAGTCGCGGATACGGGGCATCGCCAGCGTGATCAGCCGGTCGAGGAACTCCCACATGCGCGCGCCGCGCAGGGTGACGGCGACGCCGACCGCGTAGCCGATGCGCAGGCGGAAGCCGGACACGGCGACGCGGGCCTTGCGGATCATCGGCTGCTGGCCGGTGATCGCGGTCAGGTCCTTCACCGCGGCGTCCATGCGGTTCTTGTTCTCGACGGCCTGGCCGACGCCCATGTTGACGACGATCTTGCTCAGGGCCGGGATCATCATCGGGTTGGGGTAGTCGAACTCCTTGCGGAGCGCGTCCTTGACCTTCTCGCGGTACATCTGCTGCAGACGCGGCAGGGCGGTCGCGCCGCCTTCCGGGGTCGTGCCTTCCGTGGTCTCAGTGGTGCTCATGGGTCGGCTGCCTAGTCGAACTTGGTTCCACAGCGAACACCGACGCGGACCTTCTTGCCGTCGACGAGTTCGGTCTTGGTGCGGGTGCCCTTGCCCAGCTTCTCGCTGAACAGCAGCACGTTGCTGACGTCGATCGGCTGCTCCATCTGCACCCGACCGCCCTTGGGGTTCTGCTGCGAAGGCTTCTGGTGCTTCCAGCGCAGGTTGACGCCCTCGACGATGACGCGGCGGTGAACGGCGTCGACCTTGAGGACCTCGCGCGGGTCGGCGGACTTGTACTGCCCGGCGGTGACCACGACCTTGTCGCCCTTCTTGACGTGAAGCGACGCGCGCTTCGGCTTCGGCTTGTTGAACAGCATCAGACGACCTCCTCCGCGAGCGAGACGATCTTCATGAAGTTGCTGTCGCGCAGCTCGCGCGCGACGGCCCCGAAGATGCGCGTGCCGCGCGGGTTGTTGTCCTTGTCGATGACGACCAGCGCGTTGCGGTCGAACTTGATGTAGGAGCCGTCGGGGCGGCGCACCGCCTTGGCCGTGCGGACGACGACGCCCTTGACCACGTCATGCTCCTTCACTTCACCGGCGGGCAACGCCTTCTTGATGACGGCGACGATGACGTCGCCGACCGACGCGTAGCGCCGCTTGCTGCCTCCGAGGACCTTGACACACATGGCGCGCTTGGCGCCCGTGTTGTCGGCCACGTCGAGCATCGACATTTCTTGGATCATGGGAGAGCCCTGTTCAGTCCGTGCTGTTCAGCAACTGTGCGGTTGGGTGTGCGGAGGGTGCCGGCGGGCGGCTCAGACGTTCGCCTTCTGGACGATCCGGAGCAGGCGCCAGCGCTTCAGCTTGCTGAGCGGGCGCGTCTGCACGATCTCGACGACGTCGCCGACCTTGGCCTCAGCCTTGTCGTCGTGCGCGTAGAGCCGCGTCTTCTTCGAGACGAACTTCTCGTAGATCGGGTGGCGGACCTTGCGGTTGACCTGCACCACGAGCGTCTTGTCCATCTTGTTGGACATGACGATGCCGCGCGCGGTCTTGCGCTCCGAGCGAGGCTCGGCCTGGACGTCCTGCTGGGGTTGGTCGGCGCTCATCAGTTCTGCTCTCCGGCCTTGGCGGCCTCTTGGCGGTTGCGGTCCCCGAGGACCGTCAGGATGCGGGCGATCGTGCGGCGGAGCTGACGGGCCCGGCCGGTGGCCTGGCCTTCGTTGCCGGAGCCGCTGAAGCGGAGCTCGAACTGCTCCTTGCGCAGCTCGGCGAGCTTCGTCTGCAGCTCACCGGAGTCGTTGCCGCGAATCTCGTCCATTGCCTTGTTCATCTCAGTGTTCCTCGTGGCTACCTGCGTCCGGATCAGTTGTGGCGCCGGCGGACCAGGCGGACCTTGACCGGGAGCTTGTGAGCGACGCGGTTGAACGCGCGCTTCGCGACCTCTTCGCTGACGCCGTCGAGCTCGTAGAGGATCGTGCCCGGCTTCACGACGGCCGCCCAGAAGTCGACGTCGCCCTTGCCGGAGCCCTGACGGGTCTCGGCCGGCTTCTTGGTGATCGACTTGTGCGGGAAGACGCGGATCCAGACCTTGCCCTCGGGGGCGTTCCGGCCGCAAGCGATACGGCCGGCCTCGATCACGCGGGCAGACACCCACCCCGGCTCGATCGCCTGCAGGCCGTACTCGCCGAACGCGACCGTGTTGCCGCGCGTCGCCTCGCCGCGGATACGGCCGCGCTGCTGTCGGCGCCACTTGGTCCTCTTGGGCATCAACATGGGTCAGACTCCGTTGGACAGTTCTCTCGGGTTCTCTCGGGACGCCTAGGCGCTGCGCTCGTTCTGCGAGGCCGCCGTGCGGACGGGCAGCAGGCCGTTGGTGGTCTCACCCGGGCCGTACTCCCCCTTGAAGATCCACACCTTGCAGCCGAGCACGCCCGACTTGGTGTGGGCCAGCGCGAAGCCGTAGTCGATCTGCGCGCGCAGCGTGCTGCAGGGCACGCGGCCCTTGCGGAAGTTGCCGACCCGCGACATCTCGGCACCCTGCAGGCGGCCCGCGACGCGGATCTTGATGCCCTTGGCGCCCGCCGCGATCGACGCGTCGGCGACCTTCTTCAGGGCGCGGCGATAGTTGATGCGCTTGCCGAGCTGCTCGGCGATGGCCTCGGCGACGAGGTTGGCCTCTACCTCCGGGCGGTGGATCTCGATGATCTTCATCCGGACGGGCTTGCTGGTCAGCTTCTCGAGCGCCTGCCGGAACTCGTCGACCTTGGTGCCCTTCTTGCCGATCATCACGCCGGGGCGCGCCGTGTGCACGAACACCGTGATCAACTCGCCCGCGCGCTCGATCTCGACCTTCGGGATCGCCGCGAACTGCCACTCCTTCTTGATGAAGCGGCGGATCTTCTGGTCTTCGATCAGGTTCTGCGCGAAGTCGCGCTTGTTCGCGTACCAACGCGAGCGCCAGGGCTCGGTGACGGCGACGCGGAAGCCGGTGGGGTGGATCTTCTGGCCCATGGTTCTTCTCTTCGCCCCCTTCCTCGGCGGTCTCGGCGACGGGTTGCGCCGCACCTGCCACATCCACGTCCACGCCGACGACCC
>CAZTQF010000346.1:0-4136 GCA_964615255.1 uncultured candidatus Brocadiaceae bacterium
TCTGATCTCCCTGATCAGACGCTCAATGCCCAACCTGGTCGCCTATGACCTCGCGGGCGAGGAGCTCTGGCGCCGCAACGTGCAGGCGGAGTACGGCAACTTCGCCTTCAACTGGACGTTCGCCGCGAGCCCGACCTACCGAGAGGGCGTCGTCTACCTCCCCGTGCTGCAGCGCGACGTCCCGATCCACCGGCCGCGCCGCGGCGGCGGTCGGCGCGGAGGCGCAGCGCCGCAAGACGCGTCCGCCGAGGCGCCGCCCGCGCCGATCGAGTCCTTCGTGCTCGCGGTCGACATCCGGACCGGCGAGAACCGGTTCCGCCATGTGCGTCCTTCGCCGGCGCAGGTCGAGTCGCTCGAGTCCTACACGACGATGATCCCCTACGTCGGGGACGGCGGCCGAGAAGAGCTGCTGCTGGTGGGCGGTGACGTCATCACCGGGCACGACCCCGAGACGGGCGCGGAGCTGTGGCGGTGGGGGACTTGGAACGAGGGCCACCGCGAGCGCTTCTGGCGGCTGGTGCCGTCGGTCGTCGTCGGCGACGGCGTCGCGTTGGTGTGCGCGCCGAAGCGCGCGCCGGTCTACGCGGTGCGGCTGGGCGGCGAGGGGGTGCAGTCGCCTGACGCGCTGGTCTGGAAGAGCGGCGGTCGGCCCAACCTCGTTTCGAGCGACGTGCCGACGCCCGCATACCACGACGGCAGCTTCTTCGTGCTCAGCGACGTGCGCTCGGCGATCTCGCGCGTGCGCGCCAAGGACGGGGAGGTGCTCTGGTCGACCGACATGCCCAAGGACCACCTGTGGCGCGCGAGCCCGACGGTGGCCGACGGTCGCGTGTGGTGCATCGACCACAACGGCCTGGTGGTCGTGCTCGACGCAGAGAGCGGAGCGGTGGTGCACCGAGTCGCGATGGGCTCCGAGGACGACGACCACATCCGGTCTTCGATCGTCGTCGCGCGGGGCGACGTGCTGATCCGCACCAACGAGAAGCTGTTCTGTATTGGCGGTGAGGGGCGCTGAGGCCCGCTAGAACCTGACGCTCAGCGAGACCCCGACGGTCCGCGGCGCGCCGTTCTGGCCGACGAACTGCGTCGGGTCAGCCGGGTTGGCCTGGAACGCGATCGGCACGTAGTCCTCGCCGAGCACGTTGTGCAGGAAGAGATCGAACCGCACGTCGCCGCAGTCCAGTCCGGCCCGCAGGTTGAGGAGGTTGTAGCGGTCGCCGCCGAGGTTGCCGGCGTCGTAGTAGAACTGCCCCGTGTGGAAGTAGTCCACGCGCAGCAGGGCCGCGTAGTCGCCGCTGATCTGCCGCTCGTACTGGGCGCCCGCGCCGAACGTCCAGTCGGGCGCGAACGGCAGGCTGTTGCCGGTCGCGTCCTGGCCGAACTGGTCGGTGAAGCGGTCGAACTCGGCATCGAGGTAGCCGGCCGTCCCGAACACGGTGAGCTCGTCGCTGACCGCCGCGCTGAGCTCGAGCTCGACGCCCTGGCTGGTCGACGCGCCCGCGTTGCTGACGAAGCCCCCGGCGGCGGCGTCGAACTGGCTCAGCTGCATGTCGTCCCAGTCGACGAAGAACACCGCCGCGTTGGCCTGGACGCGGTCGTCCAGCCAGCGCGACTTGGCCCCCAGCTCGTAGGTCCAGCTGGTCTCGTTGCCGAAGGACTCCTGGCCGGCCGGCGCGGTGAGGTTGAAGCCGCCTGCCTTGAAGCCGCGCGCGACCGTGAGGTAGGTGGTGATGTCCTCGTCGGGGCGGAAGCTGAGGCCGGCGCGGGGCAACACGCGCTCGAACGACCGCTCCTGGCTGGTGGAGCCGAGCGGCGACGCGAAGCCGCCGACGTCGAACACGCGGTTGATGCCAGCCCGCTTGTTCTCGTAGTCGTAGCGGACCGCGCCGGAGACCTCGAGGCCGCCGCCGAGCAGCATCGAGACCTGTCCGAACGCGCTCAGCGCCCAGCTCCGGAAGTCGCCGACGCTCCGATCCGTGCCGGCGGCGAGCACGCCGGGCAGGACGCCCACGGCGCCGGGCCGGAACTCGTTGCCTGCGGACCGGCGCTCGTCGCTGTAGAAGCCGCTGACCCCCACGAGCCAGCGCGCGCCGGTCGCGTCGCGGTCGTTCGGATCGTAGTCGTCTGTCGAGCTGAGGCGGAACTCCTGATAGGCGTAGTCCTCCTCCTCTTCCGTGAAGCGGCGCACGAAGTCCAACGCCGAGAAGTCGAAGTCGGCCGACTCGTCGATCTCCCAGCTCTGTGCCGACGTGATCGATCGGAGCTCGAAGTCGTCGCCGTCGTGGGTCCAGGTCAGCGACCCGGCGAGGATGTCGCGGTTGGTCCGCCCCTGGAAGTCCTGGTTGACCTGGTAGGGGGCCGCGCGGAGTCCGCTCCCAAAGGGGTTGGCGTTGAGGTCGGTCAGCACGAACCCGCCGTCGCGCGTCTCCTCGCCGTAGATCGCGAAGCGCACCTCGTTGCGGTCGTCGGGCATCCACAGCAGCTGGCCGCGCGCGAACGTGCTGTCGCGGGAGTCGACGTCGTCCCCCGTGAACACGTTGGTGGTGAAGCCGTCGCGGCGCTCGTAGGACGCCGAGACGCTGACCGCGAGCGTGTCGTCGGTCACCGGACCGGTCGCGCGGACCTGGTAGCGCTGCGCGCCGTAGTTGCCGATCGAGCCGAACAGCTCCGCTCCCGGCTGCCACGCAGGCTCCTTGCTGATCAGGTTGATCGCGCCGCCGATGGTGTTGCGGCCCCAGAGCGCGCCGGACGGTCCCCGCAGGACCTCGACCCGCTCGAGCCCGACCAGCGACAAGTTGGTGCTGCTGACGTTGAGCTGGGGCACGTCGTCGACGAACGTCGCGACCGCAGGATCGCCCTGGCCCGACCCGACGCCCCGTACGTAGGGGAAGCTCAAGCGCCGCGCCGAGAAGCCCGTGACGAAAGCGTTGGGCACGAAGCGCGCCGCCTCTTCGATCGTCTGCACGCCAGCCTCCTCGAGCAGCTTGGCGGAGACCGCCGTCAGGCTGCGCGGCACGCCCTGCAGCGGCTCGCTGCCCCACTTCTCGGCGGTTACGAAGACCTGCTCGGGCAGCTGCGTCGGGGCTCGCGCGGCTGTGGAGGCGGTGCCTGGCTCTTGCTCTCGCTGCGGCTCCTGCTCGCGCTGGATAGCTGGCGTGGACTGGGCGACGGCGCTCCCGAGCGCGAGGCAGCAGACGGTGAGGTTGGAGCGGAGCAAGGTCGGGTTCTCGGCTGGGGTGAGCAGATTCGGCCCGGCAATCTACGCGGGTCGTAGGGGAAGGCCAGCGACAACCAGCCGTTGCCGTCGTCTTACAAGTCGTGTCTCGCCCCGCCGCGCGGAGTCGCGCGGCTCACTCGTCGAGCTGCGCCTGCTGCGCGCGGAGCCACTCGACGGCTTGCCGCGGCGTGAGGCCGTCGAGGTCGAGCGCGCGCAGGTCCTCGACGACCGGCGGCGGCGCGGCGGCGAACAGCTCGCGCTGGTGCGGACCTGGCCGGACCCGCTCGGGCTCTGTGACCAGCGCCTCGCGGACCTCGTCGCCTTCGTCGTCGAGCTTGGTGAGCACGGTCTGCGCTCGCTCCAGCACCGGCTTCGGGATGCCGGCGAGCCGCGCCACGTGCAGGCCGTAGCTGCGGTCGGTGCCGCCCTGCTCGATGCGGTGCAAGAACACGATCTCGTCGCCCCACTCGCGCACCGCGACCCGGCAGTTGACGATGCCGCGATCTGGCCCGGCGAGGTCCATCAGCTGGTGGTAGTGGGTCGCGAACAGCGCGCGGCAGCCGATCCGCTCGTGCAGGTCCTCGGCGATCGCCCACGCGAGCGACATGCCGTCGTAGGTGCTGGTGCCGCGGCCGACTTCGTCGAGCACGACCAGGCTCTTGTCGGTGGCGTTGTTGAGGATGTTGGCGGTCTCCGTCATCTCGACCATGAACGTCGACGCGCCGCGGCTGATGTCGTCGGCCCCCCCGACCCGCGTGAAGACGCGGTCGCACAGCCCGACGCGCGCGCGCTTGGCCGGCACGAAGCTGCCGACCTGCGCCATGATCACGATCAGGGCGTTCTGGCGGATCCAGGTCGACTTGCCGGCCATGTTCGGGCCGGTGAGCAGCACCAGGCGGCGCGCGGGCGGCGCGAGGTC
>CAZTQF010000347.1:0-4112 GCA_964615255.1 uncultured candidatus Brocadiaceae bacterium
CGGTGCGCCGCGGTGGGCGGAGACCTGGAAGGTGCGTTCGACCTGCTCAGCGAGAAGTCTCCCGAGCTGCGCGGCGACCTTGCCTACAACCTGCTGCCGCGCGCAGCACAGCAGTACGAGCGCGACAAGGAGCAGTACGACCGCAGCGCGCTGCCGGTCTTCCGTCCCGGTGATGTCTACGGCGAGGTCGCGTTCCTGCCGCTGCACAAGGCCGAGACCTTCGGGCGGCTGCGGATCATGCGTCCCGGCGAGCGCCCGGCGCAGCGAGACGTCGTGGTCTACCGGACGCTGCCCAACGAGATGCCGCGGGTCGCCGGCGTGATCACCGCGGCGCGGCAGACCCCGCTGTCCCACGTGAACCTGCGCGCGGTCCAGGACGACGTGCCCAACGCCTACGTGCACGGCGTCGCGGACGACGCCGCCGTCCAGCAGCTCGTGGGCAAGCTGGTCCGCTACGCGGTGACCGACCAGGGCTACGAGCTCCGCGAGGCTCGCGCGGCGGAGGTCGAGGCGCACTTCGAAGCGCTGCGGCCCGCGGAGCCCCAGTCGCCGCCGCGCGACCTCGCCGTGCGCGAGGTGCGCCCCTTCGCCGCGGTTGGCTTCGAGGACGCGGCAGCCTTCGGCGCCAAGGCGGCCAACCTCGCCGCGCTCCGGCGCTTCGGGTTCGCCGAGGCTCGGACGCCCGACGGCTACGCCGTGCCGCTGTCGTTCTACGACGCCTTTATGGAGCACAACGGGCTCTACGCGATGGCGCGGGAGATGATGGCGGCGCGCGACTTCCAGCAGGACGCGGAGACGCGCGAGCGCGCGCTGCGCGCGTTCCGCAAGCGCGTCAAGAAAGGCGACCTGCCCGGCTGGATGTCCGAGGCGCTGTCGGTGGTGCAGGCGCGCTTCCCGTCCGGCCAGGCGATCCGCTGCCGCTCGTCGACCAACAACGAGGACCTGCCTGGCTTCAGCGGCGCGGGGCTCTACGACTCGTTCACCCACAAGCCCGACGAAGGCCACCTCGGCAAGTCGATCCGTCAGGTCTACGCCAGCTTGTGGAACTTCCGCGCCTACGAGGAGCGCGAGTTCCACCGCATCGATCACCTCGACGCGGCGATGGGGGTCGTGCTGCACCCGAACCAGAAGCAAGAGGAGGTCAACGGCGTCGCCGTCACCAAGGACGTCCTCTACAAGGCGCAGCATCCGGACATGACGCTCTACTACGTCAACGCGCAGCGCGGCGAGGACCTCGTGACCAACCCCGAGGTCGACTCGGTCCCCGAAGAGCTCCTGCTCTCCCCGCGGAACCCGCGTCGGGACCGCGTGCTCCAGCGCAGCAGCCTCGCGGACGGCGACGCGTCACTGCTCTCGGAGCGTCACAGAGATCAGCTGCGACGCTGCATGCGGGCGCTGCACGACCGCTTCGCGCGCCTCTACGGTCGCGAAGGCGACCCGGGGTTCGCGATGGAGCTCGAGTTCAAGGTCACGCGGCAGGGTGAGCTGCTGATCAAGCAGGCGCGCCCCTGGGTCGACTGAGGCGCGGTCAGCGAAGGGCCGAGACGCTGCCGTCGTCGCCGAGCAGCGTGAACGCGGCGCGGCCGCCGACGCGGAGCGCGCCGAAGTCGTCAGCGCCGAGGAGGCGAGCCGGGTTCGCGCTCGCGAGTCGCGACAGGGTCCAGGGGCCCGCCTCGGGCACGATCTCCAGGAACCGTCGGGCGGCCGCCGCCATGGTGAGCGCCGAGCCCGCGAGGTTGCCGTTCGCGTCCCGGACGACGCCGCCTGCGGCCGTCACCGTCATCCCTGACAGCGTGTAGCTGCCGTCCGGCATGCCTGCGGCGCTGACCGCGTCGGTCACGAGCGCCATGCGCGTCGGGCCGAGCACCCCGAAGGCGATGCGCACCAGCACGGGATCGACGTGGACGCCGTCGGCGATCAGCGGGCAGGTCAGCCGCGGCTCGTCGAGCGCGCGCGCGGCGAGGCCGGGCTCGCGGTGGTGCATCCGGCCCATGACGTTGAACAGATGGGTGACCGCCGTCGCGCCGGCGTCGACGCACGCCTCGAACCCGGCGTCGCTCTCGCAGTGGCCGAGCGCGACCGTTGCGCCGCCGGCGACCAGGCGCCGGGTCGCGGCCGCGGCGCCGTCGGCGGCGTTGGCGAGCGTCACCAGCAGCCGTTGGTCGCCGGCGGCTTCGAGCAGCGCGTCGACGCGCGCGGCCGTTGGCGCGAGCAGGCACGCAGGATCGTGGGCGCCGGCGGCCGTCAGGAACGGGCCCTCGACGTGCAGGCCGAGCGGCTCCGCGCCGCGCCCCGACCACCCGCGGCACCACGCGGCGACGTCGCGCACCTGCTGCAGCAGGCGAGCCCAGGGCGCGGTGATCAACGTCGGGAGGAACGCGACCGCGCCGCCGCGCCAGACCGCCTCGGCGACCGCGTCGAGCGCGTCGGGCGTCGCCTCGTCGACGCTGCGTCCCCCCGCGCCGTTGACCTGCAGGTCGACGAAGCCCGGCAGCAGGGTGCCGCGGACCACGTCGCCGCTGGCGCGCGGTCCGGCCTCGGCCACCCCGGTGATCTTCCCGTCGCGCGCCGTGATCCGCGCGCCGGCCTTGACCACGTCCGGCAGCACCGCCCGCTCGACGACCCACTCGCTCGCGCTCACCGCCGCACGGTAGATCGCTGGATCGCTCGTCGCCAGCGCGCAGTCGCCGTAGGATCGACGACGATGCGAATCTCGCTCGGAGCGCTGCTCGTCTGCGGTCTCGCCGCGGGCTGGTCGCTGGGCGGGATCGTGCCGCCAGGGCTCGTGGAGGAGTGCCGACAGCGGGTCGTGCAGCGGCCCTTCCGCCTCTCGGACGCGCAGCGCGTGACCGAGGACAGCTGGCTGTTCCTGCCGCAGCTGTGGGGGGACTTCGACCTGCAGATGGACGTGGAGCTCGGCGCGGGCGCGGAGGTGGACGTGCTGCTCCGTCAGGTGGAGCCGCGCCTCGTCGAAGACGTGCTGCAGCCGTTCGCGGGCAGGTTCGGCGTGCTGCGGATCTCCACGGACGGCGACGGCGCGGGTTGGCGGACGCGAGAGCAGGCCTTGCTCGGCCCGCGCGGGAGCGGCGTGGGCGTCGAGCCGGGGCGGGTCGCGACGGTGTGGATCGAGGCGCGCGGCCGCACGCTGACGGCCAACGTCGGCGGCAAGCGGCAGCCGTCCTTCGAGGCCGACGACGTCTACGGCATGCTCACCGTGCTGGTCCGCGGCGGCGACGCGGTGGTGCACCGCCTCGAGATCGACGCGCGGCCGGTCGCGGCGGCGTGGCGGTGGTCCCGGATCACGTGGACCTGCGCCGGCCTGCTCGCGGCGGCGCTCGTGGCGGCGGCCGGCGCGCTCCTGACCCGCGCGCGCCGCTTCGTGGCCGCGGGCGGGGCCTTGCTCGGCGTCGCGGTCTCGCTGAGCTGGCCCGTCGAGCTGCCGCTGCTGTTCCCCGACCTCGCGGGGATGGTCGCGCTGTTGGCGGCCGCGACCGCCGTCGCGATCGCGGTCGTCGCGCTTCGCGGGCGGGCGCACACGGTCGCTGCGCTGGTCGTCGCGGCGGGGGTCGCGGCGCTCTGGGCGCAGCCGACGCTCGTCGCCGCCGAGGTCGGCCGCGCAGTCGGCCGGTCGTCGTCCGCAGAGGTCGACGCCGTCTTCGGCCCGGACGCGGGCGAGCAGCTCAGCAAGGCGCTCGGCCAGCTCGTGCGCATGCCCGGCGCGATCGTCCCGAGGCAGAAGCGCGGCAAGCGCGCCTTCCTGCTCGGAGGCGAGTGGCTCTACAACCGCGGCGAGCCGGGCGAGCACGTCGGCCTGCAGCTCGGCGCGCTGCTCCGGGGCGCGTTCGGGTCAGGCGCCGACGCGCCCAGCCTGCCGACGGTGGACGGCTACAGCGCGCAGCAGTGGCGGCTGTTCGACGGCTTCTACCAGGGCTTCGCGCCGGACGTGGTGGTGTTCGGGGTCGGCGACGGCGAGGACGCCCGGCACCCCTCCGACGGCCGCGCGCGCTCGAGCGCCGCGGCGCTGACCGAGACGCTGCGCGTCGTGGCCGCGGACTGCCGCGCGCGCGGCCGCGGCCTCGTGCTGTTCCTGGACGTCGGCGCGCCGCGGTCGT
>CAZTQF010000348.1:0-4110 GCA_964615255.1 uncultured candidatus Brocadiaceae bacterium
TCGGCTTCGCGCTGTCGACGATGACCTCGATGCTGGTCAGCGCCGGCGAGTTCATCAGCTCCGAGATGGGCTTCTCGCTGGCCCGCACGATCAACCCGGAGAGCGGCGTCAACGGCACCGTCATCTCGCAGCTGCTGCAGGTGGTCGGCTTCCTGCTGATCCTGAGCCTCGACCTCCACCACGAGGCGCTGCGCGTCATGGAGCAGACCTTCCGCGCCTGCCCCGTCGGCGAACCGTTCGACTACCTGCCGATCTGGTTCGGCGTCGTCGAGCTGGTCGGCGGTAGCGTCCACCTGGCGCTCAAGTACTCGTTCCCGGTGATGGGCACCATGATGCTGGTCTCGGCCGGCCTCGTGCTGCTCGGCCGGGCCGTCCCCGCGATCAACCTGATGGAGTTCGCGTTCGCGCTCCGGATCCTGATCGCGCTCTCCGGGCTGGCGCTGTTCCTCGTCGAGGGCGCGCCGTTCCTGATCCAGACCTTCCACGGCATCCTCGAGCGGGCTGCCGAGATGTTCCAGGGGTAGGCCGTGGCGATCTTCGGAGACGACCAGGGCAAGACCGAACAGCCCACGCCGACCAAGCTGGCCGAGGTCCGCAAGAAGGGCGACACACCCCACAGCAAGGAGCTGACGCAGGGCGGCGTGCTGTTCCTCGCGGCGGTCACGCTGATCTGGATCGGCGACTGGCTGGTCCGCGCGCTGAGCGAGGTGATGCGGACCGGGATGACGCTCGACATGAGCGCGCGGCGCGTGCACCAGACCGACGGCGCGCTCGCCGAACTCTGGCGCGCGCTCATGACCGTGCTGCCGCCGCTCGCCACGCTGCTGCTGGTGCTGGTCGTCGCGACCGCGCTGATCGGCTACGGCCAGATCGGCGTCAAGCTGAGCCGCGAGGCGGTCGGCTTCAAGCCCGAGAAGCTCAACCCCTTCACCAACATGAAGCGGCTGTTCAGCCCCCAGTCGCTGATGCGGACGCTGTTCGCGGTCTTCAAGCTCGCCATCATCGGCGGCGTGCTCTACCTCGTGCTCGGCAGCCGCCTGCCCGTGCTGCTGCACCTGCACGAGCTGCCGTTCGGCCGCGCGGCCGCCGAGATCGGCGGCCTGGCGCTGACGCTCCTGCTTTGGGTCGGGGCCGTCGTCACCGCGATCGCGGTCGGCGACCTCGCCTTCCAGCGCTACTCGTTCACGAAGCGCAACATGATGACCAAGCAGGAGGTCGAAGACGAGCGCAAGCGCACCGAGGGCGACCCCCACATGAAGGCCCGCCAGCGCGGCGCCCGCAACGAGCTGCTGCAGCAGCGCATGATGGCGGAGATCCCGCGCGCCGACGTCATCTTGACCAACCCGACGCACTACTCCGTCGCGCTGCGCTACGACCGGACCAAGGACGCCGCGCCGACCGTCGTCGCCAAGGGCGTCGACGACGTCGCGATGCGCATCCGCGAGGTCGCGCGCGAGCACGACGTCCCGCTGATGGAGGACCCGCCGCTGACCCGCGCGCTCTACCGCGCGGTGAAGGTCGGCCAAGCGGTCCCAGAAAAGTTCTACCAGGCCGTGGCGACCGTGCTCAGCCACGTCTACCGACTCCACGGCCGCACGGCCTGACGCCCTAGACCACCATGACGGACACCTCCAACAAGGAGCAACGCAACAGCCTGCTGGCGATCTTCTTCCTCGCCATCTTGGCGGTGATGTTGATCCCGATGCCGCCGCTGATGTTGGACGCGATGCTGTGTCTCAACCTCACGGTCAGCCTGCTGATCTTGATGGCGGTGCTCAACAGCAACCGCCCGGTCGAGTTCAGCACGTTCCCGAGCGTGCTGCTGTTCACGGCGCTGTTCCGCCTGGCGCTGAACGTCTCCTCGACCCGACTGATCCTGCTCGAGGGCGACGCCGGCAGCGTCATCCGCACGTTCGGCTCGTTCGTCGTCGGCGGCAACCCCGTCGTCGGCATCGTCATCTTCCTGGTGCTCGTGGTGATCCAGTTCATCGTGATCACCAAGGGCCAGAACCGGATCAGCGAGGTCGCGGCGCGCTTCGCCCTCGACTCGCTGCCCGGCAAGCAGATGTCGATCGACGCCGACCTCTCGGCCGGCCTGATCAGCAGCGAGGAGGCCAAGAAGCGCCGCGCCGCGCTGACCCACGAGATGGAGTTCCACGGCTCGATGGACGGCGCGGGCAAGTTCGTCCGCGGCGACGCCATCGCCGGCCTGATCATCACCGGCATCAACATCGCCGGCGGCCTCGTGCTCGCGATGGTCTACAGCGACCTGACGATCGACCAGGCGTTCCAGAAGTACACGATCCTGACCATCGGCGACGGCCTCGTCGCGCAGATCCCCGCGCTGCTGGTCTCGACCTCGGCGGGCATCCTGGTCACCAAGGGCGCGAGCGAGCAGGCCCTCGGCCAGGAGATGAGCGACCAGGTGATGAAGAGCGGCCGGACGGTCCGCATCGTCTCCGCCATCCTGGCGATGATGTCGCTGCTCCCCGGCATGCCGACGCTGCTGTTCCTCGGCGTCGCTGCCGCGCTCTTCTACTACGCGGGCAACGCCGACGCCGCCGCCGCGCGCGCGGCCCAGGAGCAGGAGGCCGAGCAGGCCGCGGCCGACGCAGCGCCCGCCGCCGAGGACGCGCCCGTGGAGGAGCTGCTGACGATCGACCGGCTCGGCATCGAGATCGGCTACCGGCTGATCGGGCTGGTGGAGCAGGGCAAGCACGGCGGCCTGCTCGACCACATCCGCTCGCTGCGGCGCCAGTTCGCGCAGACGCTCGGCGTCGTCGTCCCGCCGATCCGGGTCCGCGACAACGTGCAGCTCGAGCCCAACACCTACCGCGTCCTGCTCGGCGGCCAAGAGATCGCCGCGGGCGAGCTCCGCGCGGGCCAGTACCTCGCGATGGACCCGAGCGGCACGGCGCCGCCGATCGACGGCGTCGAGACCACCGAGCCGGCGTTCGGCCTGCCCGCGCGCTGGATCGTGGAGGCTGACAAGGACCGCGCAGAGCTGCTCGGCTACACGGTCATCGACGCCGCGTCGGTGCTGATCACGCACCTGACCGAGACCCTCAAGCGCTCGGCCGGCGAGCTCCTGTCACGCGACGACGTCAAGCTGCTCGTCGACAACCTCAAGGAGCAGGCGCCCGCGGTCGTCGAGGAGCTGGTGCCCAACCAGCTGAGCCTCGGCCAGATCCAACGCATCCTCGCCGGCCTGCTCAAGGAGGGCGTCCCGATCCGGAACCTGCAGACGATCCTCGAGGGCCTCGCCGACGCTTCGGTCGAGACCAAGGACCCGCGGCAGCTGACCGAGCACGTGCGCGCCCGGCTGGCGCGGACGATCTGCGAGCCCCACCTCGACGCGACCGGCACCCTGCACGCCGTGTTCCTCGACCCGGACCTCGAGCGCAACCTGTCCGAGGCGCTCGCCGGCAACGACGGCGTCAACAATTTGCCGCAGGGCTTCCTCGGCAAGTTCGTCGACAGCACCGCGGAGGCGCTGTCCTCGATGGCGCGCGACGGGCGCGACCCGGTGCTCGTCACCCGCGCGAGCCTCCGGCCGTTCCTGGCCGAGGCCGTCGCCGGCGTGATCCCCAACGCCGCGGTGCTGAGCTACCAGGAGACGTCGGCCGCCAAGAAGGTCGAGACCACCGAGCGCGTGCTGGTCGCCAACTAGAACCACACCCCTGAGAGAACCACACATGTTGCTGAAGCGAATCGAGGCGAAGACGCTCCCCGAGGCGATCGAACGCGTGCGCGTCGAGTGCGGCGCCGACGCCCTGGTCGTCGAGACCCGTACGACCCACGACGGGTTCCTGGTCGTCGCCGGCAAGCCCGAGCCCAAGGCCCCGCGGCGCGACCAGGCGGGCGGGACGTCGTTCCTGTCGAAGTGGACGCGCGGCTTCCGCGCGCTCGCCGAGAAGGCCACCGAGTTCGGGCTGTCCAAGCCGATCCTGCAGGCGGTCGAGCGCGCCCTGCTCGGCACCAAGGTCGAGCTGTCGCGGCCCGGTGACCCGGCGCTGCCCGGGCTCGCGAGCCGCGTGCTCGCCGCGCTGATCCACCACGAGCCGCGCGTCGAAGGTCGCGACGGCTTCCGAACGATCGCGCTCGTCGGCC
>CAZTQF010000349.1:0-4103 GCA_964615255.1 uncultured candidatus Brocadiaceae bacterium
CCGCAGACGGCTACGCCGCCTGCGCGGTGCGCAGCTTCGACGTGAGCGGTCCGCAGGCCAAGCTGGTCATCGCGCAGCCGTAGCGCCGGCCGGCCGCTACTGCGTGAGCAGGACGCCGGCGTTGCTGAGCGAGAACCCCAGCGGGCTGGAGTCGATGACCGCCGCCTGGATCGAGACCAGGTAGCCGGGGAAGCCCGCGGGCACGGTGAAGAAGCTCGCTCCGGCGCCGCCGCTCACCACGAAGCCGTCGCCGGAGATCAGCGGCCCGCCGAAGGGCAGGTAGAGCAGGCTGCCGGGCAACAGGGCCGTGCCGACCGGGTCGAGACCGATCGAGAGGAAGTTCGCCCCGACGCTGAACGGTCCCGGCGCGTTGTTGTAGGTGATCGGGAGCGTCGCGCCGCCGGTCGCCGTGCCGAAGACGTCGAGCTGAAACGGCGTGCCGTTCACGAGCCAGCCCGTGCCGTAGGTGCCGGTCTGACCCGGCGCCAGGTAGGTGACGCGCAGCGTCGGCGGCGCGCTGCCGAACTCGCGGGCATACAGGCGGCGCGCGGTCTGCGGAAACTGCTCGTCGGTCTTCATCAGCCAGCCGAAGTTTCCGGCCGGGTTGTCGAGCCAAGACTGCACGTCGGCGACCATGCCCGCGTCGACCGTCGCCGTGCTCGGGCCGATCGAGGCGAGGTCGAACACGAAGCTCGGGTTCGGGTCGAAGTCCCCGCCGGGCGTCGTCCAGTTGGCGCTCGGATAGTCGGTGTGCAGCCAGGTCGTCTCGCCCGGCGCCGACTGCCCGCCCGCACCGCCTGCGCCAGGCGCGATCACCGCGCCCTCGCTCCAGTCCTGGGTGACGCGGTGCACATAGGCCGGGATCGGCAGGAACGCGGTCGACTGCGCGCTGAAGATGTCGAACTCGACCCCGAGGATGCGCGCGCCGGCGGGGACCTGGCCAGCCACGTCGAAGTGCATCAGGGCGCGTCGCTTGCCGAAGCCGCCGTTGAAGCCGACGACGCCGCAGAAGATCGAGTCCCCGCCGCCGTTGGCGAGCGACCCTGTCGACGATTCGTAGAGCGTCGTGTCCTTGTCGGTCGAGATGGAGACCGTGGTCTGCGCGGTGGTGAAGGCGCAGACGGAGACGGCGGTCGCGGCGATGGCGAGGGCGGCGTGCATAGGGAGCGGGACGCGGTCAGCGGGGCGTAGGCGGTAGGGAATGATAGCGGATCCTGGGCGCTCGGGTCGGGGGCCGGGGCGCGCTCCGCCAGCAGCAATACGGCCGAGGGTTACTTCTTCTTTCCGACGATGAAGACGTCTCCGTTGCCGATCTCGGCAAGGCTCGACAGCAAGGCTTCGTTGGCTTCGCCCAGCCCGACGCAGTGGAGGCGGATTCGACGGAAGGCGTTCATCCGCTTGACGTCTCGGAGCAGCCAGCAGTCGAGCTGTCCGCGCGACGGGCGGCCCTGGACGTTCGGGAACGCCGAGTAGGGGCCCGGGTAGTTGATCTGCGGGGTCCGGTTCGCCTCCAGGCCGGCCTCGACGTCCTTCATGACCCGGCCTTCGCCGTAGTCCTGGTCCGTGATGTCGAAGCCGTCCCAGTTCGGGATGCCGTCCGACAGCAGAAAGATCGTGTCGCAGCCCTCCGTGAGCGGCTTGGCGCCGACGTAGACCGGCTCCTCCTCCTGGCCCTTCTTGCCGAGCGCGTAGGCGACGCTCAGCCCGAAGTGGAGGCTGGTCTCGCCGCGGAGCCGGTCCTTGCCGTCCTTGAACTCGGCCTGGACGCCGTCGAGCTCGGCCATCGCCTTCTTGATGTTGCCCTTGGATGCCTTGACGAGCCCCTTGGTCGACCCGAGCGTGCCGGCGTCCGTCCCGAACCAGACGATCGAGAAGTACTTGTCGCTCCCCAGCCGCGACAGCGAGATGCGCAGCTGCTCCCGGGCGAGGTCCCAGCGCGTGCGGATCGTGTGCCACGGCAGGTCGCTCTCGTCGAGCACCATGCTCTTCTTGTTCTTCTTCTTCTTGGGTCCGGTGATGGGGCCCTTGGGCCGCGCGCTCGGGGAGATCTCCTTGAGCATCGAGTCGGACATGTCGAGCACGTAGCAGAAGCGCTCGCCTTCGGTCTCGATCCCGAAGAAGCGCGGCTTCGCGGAGGTGCCGTAGTCCTTGGGCTTCTTGACCTCTCCGCGTTCGAGCAGCGCCAGCCACGGCTCCGGGTCGGTGAACTTGGCGGGGCCGTTGAGGATGTCCTGGAGGTGTCGCGCCATCTGGACCTTGGCGAGCGCGGGCAGCTTGACCCGCTTGTCGAGCAGCCCGATGTAGGCCTTGAGGCCTTCGCGGTAGTCCTCGTCGTTGACGCGGCTCTTGTTGCGCCACAGCGCGCCCGTCATCGCGCCGACCAGCAGCATCCGGTCGGACTCCTTGCGAGGGAACTCGATGCAGTTGGGCACGATCGCGCGCTTGAGCCCCGCGCGGCTCGCCATGCCGAGCGCCGTGATCGCGGCGGCGCGCTGGTGTGTCTTCTTCGCCGACTGCGCGATCTCGACCGCGACGTCTTCGCCCGACCTGTCGATCTCGTTGACCAGGGTCGTGACCCACAGCCACGTGTCGACGGGGTCGTCGTGCTTCCGCCGCAGCTCGGCGAGCTGTGACAGCCACTCCTCGCCCTTGAAGTGCTGGCCGAAGAGATGCGCGATCGTGTAGCGGGCGTACTCGGGGTAGGCCTTGCTCTTGGCGTAGTCCCGCTCGAGCAGCGCCAGCGCTGCCGGATCGCGCGTCTGCGCGAGCTTCTCCCGGCCTTCGAGCTGGTAGAGGAACGGCAGGCGGCCGATGCACTCCTCGTAGCGTGCGAGCGCTTCGGCGTAGCCAGGGGTCTGCTGCCCGGGCGCGATCGATGCGGTCAGCAACGCCAGGTTGGCGGCGAGAACGAGAGGGCTGCCGTGCGTCATGGCTTCGTTCCTTGGGTCGTCCGGGGTCCTGGGGGGACCAAGGCTAGGTGGGCCGGTCGAGAGGGAGTAGTCCCTGGTGTCACGAGGTTACCTATCGACCGACGCGGGGTCCCGGCTGGCGCTCCTGTCGGGCCTTCCGCGCGCCTACGGGCCGCGGTTCGTAGGGGCAAGCGCGCGTCTTCGGCGGGACCGCCCGGCCCTCAACCCTTGACGCAGACGACCTGCTTCAGCGTGTGCACGACCTCGACGAGGTCGGTCTGGGCGGCCATCACGGCGTCGATGTCCTTGTAGGCCATCGGCGTCTCGTCGATCACGGAGCGGTCCTTGCGGCACTCGACGCCCGCGGTCGCCGCCCGGTGGTCGTCGACGGTGAAGCGCTTGAGCGCCGCGCCGCGCGACATCACGCGCCCGGCGCCGTGACTGCACGACTGGAAGCTCTCGGGGTTGCCCTTGCCGCGCACGATGTAGCTCTTGGCGCCCATCGATCCGGGGATGATGCCGAGGTCGCCGGCGCCGGCGCGGAGCGCGCCCTTGCGCGTCACGAACACCGACGCGCCGAAGTGCTCCTCCTGCCGCACGTAGTTGTGGTGGCAGTTCACCGCGACCTCACCGTGCGCGAACTTCGGCAGGTCCTGGCGGCGCGCCATCGCCTCGAGCGCCTGCGCCATCATGAGCTCGCGGTTGACGCGCGCGTAGCGCTGCGCCCAATCGACCGCGTCGACGTAGTCGTCGAAGTGCTGTGCGCCCTCGCGGAAGTAGGCGAGGTCCTCGTCGGGGAGGTTGTGGAGGTGCCGCTCCATGTCCTTCTTGGCGAGCGCGATGAAGTGGGTGCCGATGCGGTTGCCGACCCCGCGCGACCCGCTGTGCAGCATCACCCACACGCGCTGCGCTTCGTCCAGGCACACCTCGACGAAGTGGTTGCCGCCGCCGAGCGTGCCGAGCTGGCTGACGGTGGCGCCCCGGTCGAGCTTGGGGTGCCGCTCGACGATTCGCTCGTAGCCCGGGCGCATGCGGCGCCAGGCGTCCTCTGCGCGCGCAGGCGGCGCCTGCCACGCGCCCTTGTCGCCTCTGCCGCCGCGCTGGGTGCGTCCGTGCGGGATCGCGCGCTCAATGTCCGACCGCAGGCCCTTGAGGTTGTCGGGCAGGTCTCCGGCGGTGAGCGAGGTCCGGGTC
>CAZTQF010000350.1:0-4095 GCA_964615255.1 uncultured candidatus Brocadiaceae bacterium
CGTCGAAGACCGGCGAGGGCCTCGACGACCTGGTCGAGCGCATCCACCTCGAGGCGGAGATTCTCGACCTCAACGCGCGGCCCGAGGCCGCAGGCAGCGGGGTCGTGGTCGAGGCGCGCCAGTCCTCGGCCCAGGGCGTGGTCGTCACGCTGCTGGTCAGCGACGGCACCCTGCGGCTCAAGGACCAGGTGGTGTGCGGCGAGTCGTTCGCCCGCGTGCGCGCCATGATCGACGACCACGGCAACAACCTCGACGAGGCCGGTCCGTCGACGCCCGTGACGCTGTTCGGCCTCGACCGCCTGCCGAGCCCCGGCGACAAGCTTTTCGCCGTCGAGAACGCCAAGAAAGCCAAGGAGGTCGTCGAAGAGCGCCAGCGCCGCGAGCGCGAGATGTCGCGCGCCGAGCGCTCGGCGGTCACCCTGGAGACCCTCTCGGCGAAGCTCGCCGAGAAGGACATCAAGGAGATCAAGCTGATCCTCAAGGCCGACGCGATGGGCTCGCTCGAGCCTGTCCGCAAGTCGCTCGACGACCTCGCGACCAGCGAGGTCCGCGTCAACCTGGTGCACTCCGGCCTCGGCGGCATCAACAAGGCCGACGTCGACCTCGCAGCCACCTCGGGCGCGGTCATCGTCGGCTTCAACACCATCGCCGACGCCAACGTCCGCCAGCTCGCCGACGAGGAGGGCGTCGACCTCCGCTACTACACGGTGATCTACGAGCTGATCGACCAGGTCAAGGACGCCATGGAGGGCGTGCTCGCCCCCGAAGAGGTCCAGAAGGTCATCGGCCACGCCGAGGTCCGCGCGATCTTCAAGAGCTCCAAGTTCGGCACGATCGCCGGCTGCCTCGTGCGCGACGGCGTCGCCAAGCGCGGCTGCATCACGCGCCTCGCCCGCGACGGCAAGGTCGTCTACAACGGCAAGCTCGCCAGCCTCCGCCGCATCGACGAAGACGCCAAGGAGGTCAAGTCGGGCTTCGAGTGCGGCATGACCCTGGAGAACTACCAGGACATCAAGGAAGGCGACACGATGGAGTTCGTCGAGATCGAATACATCAAGCGCAAGCTCGGCGACACCTAGCAGCCGCGCGCGCACCGCCGCCTGTGGCGCTCCCGCCATGCTCTATATCGGAGTCCTGCAGTTCACCTTGGAGCTCCCCTACTCGGAGTCACTCAAGGAGAAGCGCGGCGTGCTCAAGTCCCTCAAGGACCGGCTGCGCCGCTCGTTCAACGTCTCGTTCAGCGAGTTCGAGGACCTGGACGACCCGACGATCGCGACGATGGGTGCGGTCGTCGCGGGCAGCGACACCAAGCACGTCAACAGCACCATGGACCACCTGATCAACGAGCTGGACGAGTGGCGTGACGGCACCCTGGTCGACCACCAACTCGAGATCATCCGACCGAACTCATGAACGAACGCCGCCTCGCGCGCCTCGCCGAGCAGATCAAGCAGCGCCTCGCGCAGGTGCTGCAGCGAGACCTCGCAGATCCGAATCTCGGGCTCGTCACGATCTCGCGCGTCGAACTCGACAAGGAGTTCACGCAGTGCAAGGCCTACTGGTCGGTGATCGCGCCGAACGGCAAGGAGGACGCCGTCCGCCGGGCGTCGGCCGAGGTGCTCGAGCGCGCGACCGGGTTCTGCCAGCGCGAGGTCGGCGCGGTGCTGCACACGCGGTCGGTGCCGCAGCTGCAGTTCGAGTTCGACGAGGGCATCGGCGGCGCCATCCGGATGCAGGAGCTGCTCAAGGAGCTGAACCCGCAGCCCGAGCACAGTGACGACACGGACGCTCCCCCCCCTGCCGCGGAGCCCGGCGAGCCTCCGCAGCCGTAGCTGCAGGGGCGACGCGTTGCACGACTCCGATTCTCCGAGAGTTCCTGACGGCACTACCCGTCTCCGCTCCATGCGCACCTTCACGGCTTCGTTGCTCTGCCTGACTGCGCTCGCAGCCCAGCAGGCACCTCCTGCAGAGCCTTCCGCGGCCGCCTCAGCGGCCATGCGCAAGCGGCTCTCCGACGCGTTGGTCAAGGCGGCAGCCACCGTGGACACGGCGTTCGAGCTCACGTGGGAGCCCGTCGGCAAGCCGAACGGCCGGCCACGCAGGTCTGGGGTCCGCGGCTCCTGGCACCGCGACCTCGCGTATCTGAAGTTTGACAACGAGAACAAGGACGAGCTCCTGCTGGTCGGCGCGCGCACGCTCGCCAAGGACGCGCAGCGCGCTTGGTGCCGCCGCCGCGGCCACTTCGCCGACGGCACCATCTCGACGGTCGTGCCCGACCCCCAGGCGCTGCTGCAGCTGCTGGGCGCGTGGCCGCTGTCCGTGACCCGACGCGACGCAGGCGCCGTCGCCGATCGCGCCGTGGAGGTCGTTTCCGTCACGCTGAACAAGGAGCAGGCCCGCGAGCTGTTCTGGTCCGGGTCGCTGCCGCTCGCCCTGATGGCAGGCGGCAGCCCGCGCCTGCATGTCGACGTGGGCGTCGGGCAGAGAGCCCGGCCGGCCACCATTGCGCCGGATCTGACGCTCGACCTCGCGATCGCGCTGGACCCCGGCACGGGCACCGTCTACCAGGTCCGCGGCAACGTCTGGATCGACACGGGCGCAAAAGGCAGAGTCCGGGTGTTCGGCGGCGTCCCCACCACCAACTTGCAGATCGACCTCGAGCCGCTCGGCGGGGACGTCGAAGATGACGACGACGACACCTCGCCCACGGGCCCGTTGCAGTACGAGGACGGCCTGCCGCAGCGCAGCCTGAAGAAGCTCGCGTGCACCACCTTCACGCTGCGCCTGCGCGACCACGGCGCAGCGCCGCGGCCGGAGCTCTCGGCGGCCCAGCAGCAGCTGCTCCGCTAGCTGGGACTACCGGAGCCGCACGAGCGGCTCGGCGCCGGTTCGCGCGACGAAATGCCCGGCGATGGCGTAGGCGGGCGCGCCCGCGTCCCGCAGCCGATCACTGAGGGCCTGCGCCTGCGCCTCGGGCACCGCGAGCAGCAGCCCGCCGGAGGTCTCGGCGTCGAACACCAGATCGCCCAGCGCCGCTTCGACGCTGTCGTGGACCTCGACCCGGGGGCCGAAGTGCTGCTTGCCGCGCGCGCAGCCGCCCGACAGCGCGCCCGCCCGCACCAGCTCGAGCGCTCCCTGCATCAGCGGCAGGCGCTGCGCGTCGACCTCCAGCTGCAGGCCTGCGCCCTCGGCCATCTCGCACGCGTGGCCCACGAAGCCAAAACCGGTGACGTCGGTCGCCGCGTGCACGTCGAAGTCCGCCGCGACCTCGGCGGCGACCCTGTTGAGCGTCGCCATCACCTCCATGGCGCGCGCGGTCATCGCCTCGTCGGCCGCACCTGGCTCCACCTTGTCCTTCTTCATCGCCGTCGAAACAGCGCCCATGCCGAGCGGCTTGGTGACCAGCAGCGCGTCGCCTTGCTGGGCGCCGCTGTTGCGCCAGAACCGCTCGGGGTGCACGACGCCGGTCACCGACAGGCCGTACTTGACCTCGCTGTCGACGACGGAGTGGCCGCCGCACAACGACGCGCCGGCCTCCTCGGTCTTCTCGAGGCCACCGGCGAGGACCTCGCCGAGGATCTCCACGTCCAGCTCGCGCGGCCAGCCGACGATGTTCATCGCGGTCAGCGGCTTGCCGCCCATCGCGAACACGTCGGACAGCGAGTTGGCGGCGGCGATGCGGCCGAACCAGCGCGGGTCGTCGACGATCGGCGGGAAGAAGTCCAGCGTCTGCACCAGCGCGCGCTCCTGGTCGAGGCGCAGCACGCCCGCGTCCTCGAAGCCGGCGTGGCCTGCGAGCAGGTTGGCGTTCGGCGTCGCCTGCAGCTTGTGGAGAACCTGCCCGAGGCTCCCCGGCGGCAGCTTCGCCGCTCAACCAGCGCTCGATGCGTAGCGCGTCAGGCGCAGATCGGAGGTTTCGCTCATGGTCGGCTACTCATCCAGCGCGCCGCGGACGGCGCGCGCGACGGCTTCGAGGTCTTCGGTCAGCAGCGTGCGCGCGTCCAGCAGCACCCGCCCTTCCTTCACGCGCGCGAACACGCTGATCGGCCGGGCCGCGCGGAGACGGTCACACTCGACGTCGCCGCCGGCGATCGC
>CAZTQF010000351.1:0-4080 GCA_964615255.1 uncultured candidatus Brocadiaceae bacterium
AGCTGATCGGCAAGGGCAAGGGGTCGAGCGGGGAGGCCAGCGGGGTCAACTACGCTGCGCCGCAGTGGTGGGAGCAGCTCAAGCAGGTCAACCTGATCGGCAAGCTGCCGCCCAAGCAGCCGACGGCGGCGGAGATCGCGGCCCAGCAGGCCGAGGCCGCCAAGCCGAAGGTCGACATGACCCCGCTCGAGGACATCTTCGAGCTGGTGTCGCTGGTCTATGACGGCAAGGAGGCCGGCCGTGGCGGCGACTCGCACGTGATCATCCGCTACAAGATGGTGGACGTGACCCCACCCGAGTGGTGGCGCAAGGAGAACCAGCTCGCCGGCCCTGGGCAGGCAGGCGGCCCTAGGGACCTCGCCGCGGCTCCGCCGACCGCCCGCACGCGCAGTCGCGGCCGCGGCGGCCGCGGCGGCGCCGCTGCGGCGTCGAGCGCGATGCCGATCGCGTCGACGACCAACCGCGAGATCCTCCAGAAGCTGTGGATCGACGACGGCGGCAACCCGCGGCGCTCGTCGTCGCTGTGGCCGAAGTTCGAGCACATCAAGCTCGTGCGCGTCGCCCCCGACGCCCAGTCGGCGTTCTTCGTGCGGGACGTGCCTGCGCAGGAGGGGCAGCCCGCCGTCGAGCCGAAGGAAGAGGAGCTGCTCAAGACGACGGCAGAGATCCCGCAGGACGTCCTGATCGCGCTCCGCAAGCTGCAGGGCCGCGGCGGCATCGCGGCCGGGGGGCGTGACGATCGTCCCCTGGAGTCGGAGGCGCCGAAGCAGTGGCGCGACGTCGAGGAGACGACCCGCTTCGGCGACCAGTTCCACATTGGCCGCAGCGACGAGCGCCGCTTCCGCTCGTCGGGCGACATCTTCAACGACGTCTACGTCGACACTTACGTCAGCAAGACCAGCAAGCTGCGCGGCGTCTCCGTGCGCAGCGTCGAGCCGAAGCTCGCGGACAGCTACGGGATCCAGACTGGTGACGTGCTGCTCAAGGTCAACAACCGGCCGATCACGTCCAAGGCCCAGGCCACAAACATGGTCAAGAAGGACTACCAGCGCGGCGTGCGCACCTTCGCGACCGAGTGGCTGTCCAACGGTCAGGTCGTGCAGCGCGTCTACCAGGCGCCGGACCGCTAGCGCGTCGAGGCGACTTGGTCCGCGCGCTGCTGACGGTCGATTGCGGCAACAGCACGATCACGTGCTGCGACGACGTCGGCGGCGCGTGGTCGACGGCCAGCGTCGCGCCGGACTTCGCGTCGCTCGCGGATTTCGTCGCCGGCGAGCGCCTGCCCGTCCTCGCGGTCAGCGTGGTGCCCGCGGCCCTCGCCGCGGCCCGCAGCGCGTTCGCCGCGCTCGGCCTGCGGCTAGAGGTCGCCGGCGCCGAGCGGGCTTGTCCGCTGCGGCTGGCCTACGGGACGCCGGAGACGCTGGGCGCGGACCGCTGGGTCGGCGCGCTCGCCGCGCACCGACGCTACGGCGCGGCAGTGACCGTCGACTGCGGGACGGCGACGACGGTCAACCTCGTGACCGCGGCAGGTGTCTTCGAAGGCGGCGCGATCGGTCCGGGGCCGGGCGCGATCGTGGCCGGCATGCGCGCGACCGCGCCCGCGCTGCCGCCGGCCGACCTGGACGCATCGCCGGCGCTGCCTGGGTCGACGACGCAGGAGTGCGTCGACGCCGGGGTGCTCATCGGTTGGTGCGGCGCCGTCGAGCGGCTGGTCGCCGAGACGCGACGGCGGCTCCCGACGGCGCCGCTGGTGGTGACCGGCGGCAACGCGGAGCGGCTGCTGGCGCGCTCGTCGCTCCCGCTCGAGCACCGTCCGGCGCTGCTGCACGAGGGCCTGCGCGCGCTCGCGGGGGTCGCGCGGTGAAGCTGCTGACGCCGCCCGGCGTCGCGGGGATCGCCGTCCTGCTGGTGGAGCCGCGCGAGCGCGCCGACGTGCTGGCCTGTCTCCGGGCGCCTGCTGGCGGCAGCGTCGCGCCGGCTGCCGGTCGGCCGCCGCGGCGCGCGACGCTGCAGCTTGGCGGGCGGGACGTGGACGACGTGCTGGTGGTGGCGCGCCCTGGCGGCGAGCTGGAGCTCCACGTGCACGGCTCTCCCGCGGTCCTGGACCAGGTCGACGCCCGGTTCGGCCTGGAGGCCCAGGCGATCCGCGGTGCTTCTGAGCGCCTGCTGCGGACCGCCCTGTCGGTGGAGCAGTTCGAGCTCGCGGCGGAGCAGCGGGCCTTCGAGTTCGACCATGAGATCGTGAACCTCCGCGGGATGCCGCCTGGTCCTCGTCGCGTCGCGCGCGACGCGGCCCTGCGGCGCAGCGCCGTATCGATGGCGCTCTGCGCCCCGCAGCGAGTCGCGCTGGTCGGGCCGCAGAACGCGGGCAAGTCGACCTTGTTCAATCGCCTGCTGTTCCGCGAGCGCGCGCTGACCGGAGCGACCCCTGGCCTCACCCGCGATCCGGTCGCGGAGCAGACGACGCTCGCGGGCTACCCGTACGAGTTGGTGGACACGGCGGGCGAGGGGGAGACGGCCTCGCCGCTCGACGCCGAGGCCATCGAGCGCGGCCGGGCGCAGCGCGAGGGCGCGCTGCTGATCGCGGTGGTGGACGGCGGTCGCGGTCCCCAGGCGGGGGACGTCGAGCTGGCGGCCCGCAGCGCGTTGGTGGTGCGCTCGAAGGCGGACCTGCCTGCAGCCCCTTGGCCCGACTCGCTGCGGTGCGACGCGTCGTTCTCTGCCGAGCAGGAGCCGTCGCCCGCCTTGCGCGACCAGTTCGGCGCGCTGCTGGCCGCCGCGCGCGGGCTGCCGACCGCGGGCGCGGTCGGCGGCTTCGCGGCGCTCGAAGCGGCCCAGATGAGCGTCCTGCAGGCGCTCGATGTCGATGGACCGGCAGTGCCCTGACGGGCATGATGGCGCCGCCGATGGCCGCACCCGCCAAGCGTGACCTCGTCTCCATCGAGGACCTCAGCACCGCCGAGATCCTCGAGCTGTTCCAGCACGCCGACGAGTTCCGGGCGAACCTGCACGCGTGGTCGGACCTCTGTCGGGGCACGATCATGGCGACGCTCTTCTTCGAGCCGTCGACGCGCACCCGCCTCAGCTTCGAGTCGGCGATGCTTCGCCTCGGCGGCGGCGTCATCACCGCAGCAGACGGCGAGAGCACCAGCCGAGCCAAGGGCGAGTCGCTCGCCGACACCGTGCGGGTCGTGGGCGGGAGCTACGCGGACATCCTGGTCGTGCGGCACCCCGAGGACGGCGCGGCGCGCGTGGCGGCGCGCTACGCGTCGGTGCCCGTCGTCAACGGCGGCGACGGCGCGCACGAGCACCCGACCCAGACCTTGTGCGACCTCTACACGCTGTGGAAGGAGAAGGGGCGGCTCGAAGGGCTCGAGGTCGTGCTCT
Source organism: uncultured candidatus Brocadiaceae bacterium (assembly GCA_964615255.1). Lineage (GTDB taxonomy): Bacteria > Planctomycetota > UBA1135 > UBA1135 > UBA2386. The sequence continues at coordinate 3,388 of CAZTQF010000351.1, forward strand.
GCGGCGATCTCCGCTACTCGCGGACGATCCACTCGTTCTGCTACGCGCTCGCGCGGTTCGGCGCCAACATCGTGACGATGCCGTATCCGGGCTTCGAGCTGCCGGACTACGTGCTCCAGCGACTGCGCCGCGACTACTCCGTCCAGGCGGCGACGGCGTCGGTGGCCGACCTGCCCGGCCTCGCCGGCAGCAACAACACGGCGGCGTACCTCACCGCGAGCAAGCCGCACCAGCTGGCGCTGTTCACCAACCTCGGCAACGTCGAGGTCTCTCGGATCGACGCGATCTACATGACCCGCGCGCAGCGCGAGCGACACGAGGGCGAGGACACCAAGGACTATCCGCGGGTCACGCGCTCGACGATGGGGGCTGCAGCCGCCAAGGACGCGCGCGTCATGCACCCCCTGCCGCGCGTTGACGAGATCAGCTACGAGCTCGACGACGACCCGCGGTCGGTCTACTTCCGGCAGGCGGAGCTCGGGGTGCCGATGCGCATGGCGCTGATGGCCTACCAGCTTGGCAAGCTCCAGCTGCAGGCCGCGCCGCCCGCGCGGTTCTCGGTGACGCCCGGCGACGCCTGCGGGGGGCTCGGGCCCCGGTGTCGCAACGAACGCTGCATCACGAACAACGAGGGCGTGCGCTACCTGGACCGCGACTTTCGCGTTCGCCCCGGGACGTCGCCGGTCGTGCTGG
>CAZTQF010000352.1:0-4070 GCA_964615255.1 uncultured candidatus Brocadiaceae bacterium
TGGTGCTCGGCAAAGAGCACGAGGCCTGGCGCAACGAGCTGACGGCGTTCACGAGCTCGCCGGTGCTGGTGGGCGACCGCGTCTACGCGACGGTCGCGACCGGCGAGCTGGCCTGCGTCGACGCCGGCACCGGCGAGATCCTGTGGGAGCAGAAGCTCGCCCCTGACCAGATCCACGCCTCGCCCGCCTACGGCGACGGCCGCCTGTGGGTCCCGATGAACAACGGCTCGTTCTACGTGATCGACGCGGACGACGAAGGCGCCGAGGTGCTCGCCGAGACGCAGCTGGAGGGCAACTGCCTCGGCGCGCCGGCCATCTGCAACGGCCGCGTCTACGTGCACACGACCGAGGCCCTCTACTGCTGGGCCGGCGACGGCGGCCCCGACGAAGACGCGCCCGTGGCGAAGTCCACCCGGCTCTGGACGGAAGAAGGAGGCATGATCGGCGGCGCCGCGCCGTACACGATCGGCGCCGCCGAACGACTGCAGGTCGTGCCCGCCGACGTGCTCGTGCGGACAGGCGAGACCGTGCAGTTCGAAGCGCGCGCGCTCGACGGCAACGGCCACGGCGTAGCTGACCCGCGCACCGAGCAGGTGTCCTGGTCGGGCAAGCTGACCGACGGCATGTCGATCGACGCGGACGGCCGCCTGACGATCGCGGCCGATGCGGCGCCGACCGCGTTCGTGCTCAAGGCCGAGGCCGGCGGACTCACGGGCACCGCGCGCGTGCGCGTCGTGCCGAGCGCGCCCTACACCGACGACCTCGAGGACGTGCAGCTGTCACCCCACCCCAAGGAAGAGGGCGTGAAGTTCGCGTTCCCGCGGCCGCACTGGATCAGCGCCAAGCTCAAGTGGGAGGTGCGCGAGCGCGACGGCAGCAAAGTGCTGGCCCGCACGCTCGACCGGCCGCTGTTCCAGCGCACGATCTCGATGATCGGCGCGCCGGACATGGCGGACTACACCATGCAGGTCGACGTGATGACGGACGGCAACCGCCGCACCATGTCGACGCCCGGCATGGTCAACCAGCGCTACCTGGTGCTGCTGAAGGGCAACCACCAGGCGCTCGAGATCACCTCCAACGAGGAGCTGATCAAGGAGCGCGTCAAGTTCCGCTGGAAGCCGAAGATCTGGTACACGCTGAAGAGCCGCGTCGACGTGAACGAAGACGGCAGCGGCGTCGTGCGCGCCAAGGCCTGGCAGCGCGACCAACCCGAACCCGACGGCTGGCTGCTCGAAGTCGAGGTGCCGCGCGTCAACCGCAGCGGCTCGCCCGGCCTCTACGGCTTCACGCCGCAGAGCCGCTTCCGCTGCTACATCGACAACATCGTGGTGACCCCCAATGACTGAACGGAACATGCGCGGCCCGGCGACCCTGCTCGCCTGCGCCATCCTCTCCCCGCACGCCGCCGCCCAGGACTGGCCGATGTGGGGCCGGAACGCGACCCGCAACATGGTCGCCGAGGTGAAGGGGCTGCCGCTCGAGATCGTGCCCGGCCAGTTCGCCGGCGACAGCGAAGACATCGACATCAAGACCAGCACCAACGTCAAGTGGATCGCCAAGCTCGGCTCGCAGAGCTACGGCAACCCGACGGTCGCCGACGGCCGCGTCTACGTCGGCACCAACAACGACGTGCCGCGCGACGACCGCTTCCAGGGTGACCGCAGCTGCGTCTACTGCCTCGACGAGCAGACCGGCGCGCTGATCTGGCAGCTGAACGTCCCCAAGCTCGGCACCGGCAAGGTCAGCGACTGGGAGTTCCTCGGCATCTGCAGCTCGCCCGCGGTCGAGGGCGACCGCGTGTATCTCGTCACCAACCGGTGCGAGGTCATGTGCGTCGACGTCAACGGCTTCAAGGACGGCAACCAGGGCTTCCAGGACGAGGCCAAGTACTACGCCGACAACGGCAAGCCGCCGGTCAAGGTCAACGAGCAGACCGACGCCGACATCATCTGGAAGATGAACATGATCGACGAGTGCGGCGTGTTCCCGCACAACATCACCAGCTGCTCGGTGATGATCGTCGGCGACCAGATCTGGACGTCGACGTCCAACGGCGTCGACTACGGCCACGTCGAGACCCCGGCGCCCAACGCGCCCTCGATGATCGTCGTCGACAAGTTGACGGGCGCCCTGGTCGGCGAGGAGGCCTCGGGCCTCAGCCAGAACATCTTCCACAGCAACTGGTCGTCGCCGGCATACCTGAAGGACGGCGACAAGGAGCTGGTCATCTTCGGCGGACCTGACGGCGTCCTCTACGCCTTCGACCCGAAGCCCGTAGAAGACGAGGACGGCTTCCTGGTGCTGAAGGAGGCCTGGAAGTTCGACTGCAACCCGAAGGGCTACCGCGTCAAGGAGGACGGCACCCCGCGCAAGTACGCGACCGCCAAGGGCCCGAGCGAGGTCCTCGCGACGCCCATCGTCTACGGCGGCCGCGCCTACGCGCTCGTCGGCCAGGACCCCGAGCACGGCGAAGGCGTCGGCAACCTCGTCTGCGTCGACAGCTCGGGCCAGCAGGTCTGGAGCTACGACAAGATCCACCGCTCGATGTCGACGCTGTCGATCCACGACGGCCTCCTGTTCGCGGCCGACTACTCGGGCTTCCTCTACTGCCTCGACGCGAACACCGGCGAGGAGCACTGGCAGTACGACACCAGCGCGCACATCTGGGGCTCCACGCTGGTCGCCGACGGCCGCGTCTACGTCGGCATCGAGGACGGCTTCTTGGTCAGCGCGCCGGCGACCAAGACGCTGGACAAGAAGCAGGTCAAGGAGATCGACTTCGCCGTGCCGATCTACAGCTCGCCGATCGCGGCGAACGGCGTGCTCTACGTCGCCACGCACACGCACCTGTTCGCGATCGCGAAGACCGACAAGTAGCAACCGCATGAACCGCAAGCTCTCGGGCGCAGGCAAGTTCGCGTGGGGTCTCGTGGCCCTGCTCGCGGTCCTGCACTACGACTTCTGGAACTGGAACGACCGCAGCGTCGTGTTCGGGTTCCTGCCGGTAGGGCTGCTGTTCCAGGCGCTGATCTCGCTCGGCGCGGCCGTAGCCTGGACCCTCGTGGTCCGCTGCGCGTGGCCGACGCACGTCGAGGAGTGGGCCGACCGGCCCGCTGACGACGCATGATCACAGCGCTGCTGCAAGGCCCGCCGAAGAGCGCCGTCCCGCTCTACGTCGTCGGCGTCTACCTGCTGCTGCTGCTCGGCTTCAGCGTGCTCAACAGCCGCCGCGCCAGAGCCTCGGCGGGCGAGTACTTCGTCGCCAGCCGCTCCATCGGGCCGTTCCTGCTGCTGATGAGCGTCTTCGGGACGACCATGACCGCGTTCGCGCTGGTCGGCTCGACCGGCAAGGCCTTCGACAGCGGCATCGGCGTCTACGGGCTGATGGCGTCGGCATCGGGGATCATCCACTCGCTGGTCTTCTTCCTGGTCGGCATCCGGCTGTGGGCGATCGGCAAGCGCTTCAACTACGTCACGCAGATCCAGTTCTTCCGCGGCCGGTTCCAGTCGGACCTGCTGGGCTACCTGCTGTTCCCGGTGTTGGTCGGCCTCGTCATCCCCTACCTCTTGATCGGCATCGTGGGCGCAGGGTCGGTGGTCAAGGGGATCTCCGGCGTGCCGACCTGGGCCACCGGGCTCGTGGTCTGCGGCGTCGTGCTGGCCTACATCCTGACCGGCGGCGTGCGCGCCGCGGCGCTCGCCAACGCGGTGCAGACGATCGTCTTCATGGCGGTCGGGGTGCTCGCGTTCGTGTTGATCTCCGGCTCGCTCGGCGGCGTCGAGCAGGCGACCCAGAACGTCGTCGACAACGCGCCGCAGCTGCTGGCGCGCGAGGGCACGATCGGCCACCTGCAGTTCCTGACCTACTGCTTCGTGCCGCTGTCGGTCGGCATGTTCCCGCACCTGTTCCAGCACTGGCTGACCGCGCGCAGCGCCAAGACGTTCCGCACCACGGTGATCGCGCACCCGGTGTTCATCATGATCGTCTGGGTCCCGTGCGTGCTGATCGGCGTCTGGGCGGCAGGCGCGGGCGTCGAGGCGCCCGGCGGCAACTCCAACGCCGTGCT
>CAZTQF010000353.1:0-1287 GCA_964615255.1 uncultured candidatus Brocadiaceae bacterium
ATCGAAGAAGAAGAAGAGGAGGAGGAAGAGGTCGACGAAGGGCCGGTGACGTGGCGGCGCGGTTTCCCGAGGATCAAGCCGAAGAAGGACCAGTCGGTCCTCACCTTCCGCGTCGACTTCAAGGACCTCGGCCTCGCCGAGCCGCCGAGCCTGCCGGCCGACGTCAAGTCGCTGCTGCGCGCGCGCTGATCAGCGCCGCGGAAGCGCGACGTCGGGGGGATAGTGCTGCAGCATGCACGCCGGGCAGACGCCGTGGGTGAAGCGGGCGCCCTTGAGGTCTCGCAGGAAGTGCTCGATCCGCTGCCAGCGGTCGTCTTCGCTGCGAACCGAGTGGCAGTGACCGCACATCGGCACCAGGCCGGCGATGCGGTCGACGCGCTCCAGGCAGTTCGCGAGCTCGCGGTTGCTGCGTCGCAGCTCCAGCAGGTGGATCACGTGCGAAGCGAGCCGCCGCAGCGTGCGGCGCGCGCTGTCCGGGAGCGCTCGCGGGCGGCTGTCGATGACGCACAGTGAGCCGAGCGCGTGGCCCTCGCCGTCGATGAGCGGCTGGCCGGCGTAGAACCGGATGTGCGGCTCGCCGGTGACCATCGCGTTGTCGACGAAGCGCGGGTCGCGGGTCGCATCGGTGACGACCAGCGCGTCGTCGCTCGCGATCGCGTGGGTGCAGAACGACCGGCCCCGCTCCACCTCGCCGCGCGGGCAGCCGTGGGCGGCCTTGGACCACTGGCGGTGCTCGTCGATGATGCTGACGACGGCGATCGGCGCACAGCAGAGCTCGGCGGCCATCGAGGCGATCTCGTCGAACGCCGCTTCGCTCTGCGTGTCGAGGATCGCGTAGCTGCGCAGCGCGGCGAGGCGAGCTTGTTCCTTCTGTTCGGGGTTCACGATCGTCTGCTCCCTGGTCGGTCTAAGATGCGGCGATGAAGCTCCGCACGTGCCTGCTTGTCTGGGCCACGCTGGTCTGCGTCCCTTGCACTTCGGCTCAGGTCGCGCCGCCCGCACAGCCTGATCTTCCCCAAGTGCAAACCCCTGCCGGCTGGCGGGAAGGGCAGTGGCTGCCGATGGCGGCGCTCTGGGGCCGATCCGACGGGCAGCTCGACGACGCGCGCGCCGCCGCCGTCGCGGCGGCGGGGGTCGGCGTCGCGCGGATCCCGGCCCGAGAAAGCGCCGAAGAAGTCGGCGCGCTGCTCGACGCGCTGCGGCGGCGCTACCGGATCGATCAGGGCGGGCTGCACGCGCTGGTCGGGGGAGAGGGAGCCCCGCCGCAGGAGGCGCTGGTGCGCGAGC
>CAZTQF010000353.1:1297-4057 GCA_964615255.1 uncultured candidatus Brocadiaceae bacterium
GCTGACGAGTCGCCCGAGATCGCCCAGCGCCTCGGTGTCCGCGGCGTGCCGACGTTCCTCGTGTACGAGGACGGGCAAGAGGTGGCGCGACATGTGGGCTACCCCGGCCCGAAGGGGCTGCACGCGCTGGTCGGCGGAGAGGGCGTGGCGGCGCTCACGGCGATCGCGGCCAACCGGCACCAGTTCCAGACGGTGACCACGTTCGGGGACGCGGCCGGCGTTGACCTCGGCCTCGCCGGTCGGATGCGGGGGCGGCGGGTGCGCGCGATCGGAGACGTCGACGCGCGAGCGCTGGCGGCGCACGTCGCCCGGCTGCACGCCGCGCGCGCGGAGCGTGGCGAAGCGGCCGACGTGGCGCGCGCGCTGGATTCGTTCCACGACGCCGCCGCGGTCGCAGACGGCGGGCGCTACTTCGCGCTCTTCCCTCCGGACGCGGTCTTTCTGGGGACCGACGCGAGCGAGCGCTGGAGCGGCGCGGAGTTCCGGGCGTTCGCCGCCCGCTACTTCGAGCGGCCGTCGGCGTGGGTCTACGTCCCGTTCGAGCGGCACGTCACCGTGGCCGAGCGCGGGGACCTCGCGTGGTTCGACGAGGCGCTCGACAACGCCGGCTACGGCGAATGCCGCGGCAGCGGCGTCCTGGTGCGCCGCGGCGGAGCGTGGGTGCTGCAGCAGTACAACCTGACCGTGCCCGTCCCCAACGACCTGATGGCAGGCGTCGCGCGGCAGATCCGCGCCCACGAAGACGGCGGCAAGTAGCCGCCTTTCAAGAGCTGCAGGAGAGCGCCGAGCAGCCGGCCTTGTGCCGCGCCCACTCGGGCCGCTTCTGCGCCAGGTCTTCTGCCTCGGGCTGCTCGTCGAACGGTCGCTGCATCACGTCGAAGAGCCGCCGCAGCGGGCCGAGGTCGCCCGACTCCGCGGCCTCGATCGCGGTCTGGGAGAGCCAGTTCCGGAGCACATACTTCGGGTTGGCCGCGCGCAGCCGCGAGGCGAGCTCCGCGGGCGCCGCGCCCTCGTCGCGGGTCCTCCGCCACCACCGCCGCAACCACTCGACGCCCGCGTCGACGTGCGCTGTGGCGGGCGAGCCGTAGAAAGCCGCAGCGGTCGCGGGCGGCATGGCCGTCGGCGGCTGTTCGAGCGTGACGGCGTCCGCGAGCGAGCGGAAGAAGATCGTCATGTCGGTCTCCTCCTTGCCCAGCCAGTCGAACGCGTCCTGCACCAGCTTGGCGTCGTCGTCTTCGCCGGCGCCGGCGAGGCCGAGCTTGGCTCGGAACCGGGACATGGCGGCGTCGGCGTAGACCTCCTTGAAGTGGTCGAGGGCGGCTTCGGCGGGCGCGTCCTCGCCGTCGAGCAGCGGCAGCGTGGCCTCGCAGAGGCGCGCGACGTTCCACAGGCAAACACCGGGCTGGTTGCCGAAGGCGTAGCGGCGCTGCCGCGCGTCGGTGGTGTTGGGCGTCCAGCCCAGCCGGAAGTCGTCCGTCCACCCGTAGGGGCCGTAGTCGATGGTGAGCCCGACGACGGACATGTTGTCGGTGTTGAGCACGCCGTGCACGAAGCCCACGGCCTGCCAGTGCGCCACCAGGCGGGCGGTGCGCGCCGCCACGTCGCGGAGCCAGGCGGCGTAGCCGTCTCTGCCGGCGCCGGCGAGGTCCGGGAACCAGCGCGCCAGCGTGAAGTCGACGAGCTGCCGCAGCAGGTCGACGTCCCCGCGCGACATCGGCAGCTGATAGCTCCCGAACCGGAGGAACGTCGGCGCGACCCGGCAGGTGATCGCCCCCGGCTCGGCGCAGGGGTTGCCGTCGTAGAACATGTCGCGCACGACCTCGTCCCCTGTGCGCACCAGCGACAGCGCGCGCGTCGTCGGCACTCCGAGCGCGTGCATGGCTTCGCTGCACAAGTACTCTCGCAAGGACGAGCGGAGCACCGCGCGGCCGTCGCCGGCGCGCGAGTATGCGGTGGGCCCCGCGCCCTTGAGCTGCAGCTCGACGGTGGCGCCGTCGGGTCGCTCCAGCTCGCCGAGCACGATGGCGCGGCCGTCGCCCAGCTGTCCGGCCCAGTGCCCGAACTGGTGGCCGCCGTAGTTCGCGGCGTAGGGCGCCATCCCGGGCCACTGCGCGTTTCCCGCCAGGACCTGGGCGGTCTCGCCGTCGTCCATCCGCGCCGCGTCGAGCCCGAGCTCGGCGGCGAGCTGCGGCGACCAGTGCAGCATGGCCGGCTTGGCGACCGGCGTCGGCTGCACCCGGGACCAGCACGCGCCCAGCACCTCGCGCGCGCGGGGCGTGGTGTCCTCGTCGCCGGGCAGCGAGTCGACGAAGCTGCGGCGGAAGATCGGCGCGCTCATGCGCTCTTCCTACCACAACGGCGGGCGCCTAGATTGCGATCGTGGCGTCGGTCTCGAGCTTTCCTGCGGTCGCGTCCCGCGACGCCCGCGTCCTCGTGCTCGGCAGCATGCCGGGGGTCGCCTCGCTCGAGGCGCACCGCTACTACGCCCACCCCCGCAACGCGTTCTGGCCGATCATGGGCGCGTTGTTGGGGTTCGAGCCGGCGCTTCCTTACCGGCGGCGCCTCGCCGCGCTCAAGCGCCGCGGCGTCGCGCTGTGGGACGTGCTGGCGACCTGCGTTCGCGCCGGCAGCCTCGACGCCGACATCGAGCCGGACTCGGTGCAGGTGCAGGACTTCGCCGGTTTCTTGGACCGGCACCGGCGCGTCGAGCGCGTCCTCTGCAACGGCGGCGCGGCCTATCAGCTGTTCTGCCGGCGGGTC
>CAZTQF010000354.1:0-4054 GCA_964615255.1 uncultured candidatus Brocadiaceae bacterium
ATCATCAGGTCGGCCCATGAGACGCTGCTGCCGTACTTCTTCTTGATCGGCCAGAGCAGGCGGCGGGCCTTGTCGAGGTTGGCGTTGTCCGGCCAGCTGTTGAGCGGCGCGAACCGGATCGTTCCCGAGGCCGAGCCGCCGCGGCCGTCCGTCGAGCGGTAGGTGCCGGCGCTGTGCCACGCCAGGCGGATCATCAGGCCGCCGTAGGTGCCGTAGTCTGCCGGCCACCAGTCCTGCGAGTTCGTGAGAACTTCCTCGATGTCCTTCTTCAGCGCAGCGAGGTCGAGCTTCGCGAACTCGGCGGCGTAGTCGAAGTCCGCGCCCATCGGGTTGCTCATCGGCGAGTTCTGGTGGAGCGGACGAAGGTCCAGCTGGTTGGGCCACCAGTCGCGGTTGTTCTTGTTCTCTGCGGGAGCAGCCTCTGCGGCCTCGGCCGTCGCCGGGCCGCTGCTGCTGCCGCTGCCCAGGCCGGTCACCGGGCAGACGCCGCCGTCGGCGCCGTGCTGGCTGTCTCCGATCCTGGCGCTGATCGAGCAGCCGGTGAGGACAACGAGGCCTAGCGACGCGCTGGCGATCCAGGCGGCGCGGTTGGCGTGGCGGAAGGAGGAAGAGGAGATCGATGCCATGGTCGGTTTCAGAGGGGGCGAATCGGTCCGTCCTGCGGACGACCGGATCCGACGGGATAGCCCATTTTTAGACCCAGTCTAGAGTTGGACGATGAAATCCGCGGGCGCCCTGAAATGCCGCGAAACACGTAGAATGTCTATACCAATGTCGCGCCTGATCTCCGCAGCTCTGGCCACAGCGGCCGCCTCGGCGCTCGCGCCCGGCGTCGAGGCTCAGCACGTGCGCGTGCTCGCCCAAGGGGCTCCGACCAACATGCTGGTCGACTGGCAGCAGATCTCTGCCGCTCCGGACGCGACCGACCCTCGGACGTTCCTCGCCGTGATGCCGGTCGCCGCCGTCTCGACCTGGGCGGTGTGGGAGCCCGACCCGCTGATGGACATGACCTTCGGACCGGGCAACTGGAAGCGGCTGCGCATGGAGGCGCCGGACTGGGCCTACCTGACGCCGGAGACCTGCGCGCACCGACCCGCGGCGGGCGCGGCGGCGCCGCAGTCGCTCCTGACCAGCGACGACGACTACGGCCCCTATGCCGGGGTGCTCGGCGTGCCCATGTCCCCGGTCGCGAGCTACTTCGTGGGCGGCGCGCACAGCGTGGTCTCGGGGCTGGCCAACTCGTTCAGCCTCGAGCGCTGGCAGCTGCGCACGCGCGGTTTCCTGCCGAGCACGCAGTGGAACGCCTGCGCGCCCAGCTCTAGCGTGACGCCGAACTTCTCGGGCTTCGTCGGAGTCCGCTTCTCCTACTCGATCCAGTAGTCCGGAGCACCTCGTCGGGCGACGCGGCCGCCGGGCGGCGCCGCATGCCCTCGACCCGGTCTCCCAAGCTCGGCGCCCTGCTGACCGTCGCTGCGGTCACCGTTTTCGGGCTGCAGGACGGCGTCAGCAAGCTGCTGACGGAGCGCTACTCGGTGTTCTTCGTGATCGCCGTGCGCTACTGGACGTTCGCGGCCGTGCTGTTGCTGGTGCACCGGCGTCGTCTGCGCGAGGTCATGCGGACGCGCACGCCGCGTCGCCAGCTGCTGCGCGGCGCGCTGCTGGCGGGCCAGGTCTGCATGATCGTGCAGTCGTTCGCGAGCCTGGGACTGACCACGACCCACGCGGTCTTCTCGTCGTTCACGCTGCTGGTGGCGGTGGGGTCGTGGGTGTTCCTCGGCGAGCGCGTCGACCGCGCGCGCTGGGCGGCGATCGCGCTGGGGTTCGCCGGCGTGCTGGTGATCCTCCGTCCTGGCGTGCAGGTGTTGGAGCCGTCTGCGCTGCTGCCGCTCGGCGGCGCGGTGACCTTCGCGGCCTATCAGCTGCTGACGCGGACGGCCTCCGCCCACGACAACCCCAGCACCAGCTTCTTCTACACCGGCATCGCGGGCGCGCTGGTGATGACGTGCGTCGGACCGTTCTTCTGGGAGCAGCCGGACGTCGCTGGCTGGGCGTGGCTGGCGATCGTCAGCGGCTCGAGCATGCTCGGCCACGGGCTGTTCATCCAGGCGCTGCGCCACGCCGAGGCCAGCGCGATCCAGCCGCTGATCTACCTGCAGCTGGTGGTCGCGACGACGGTCGGCGTGGTGGGGTTCGGCGAGCAGCTGGACGCGGTCACGGCGCTCGGCGCTGCGATGGTCGTCGGCGCGGGGCTCTACACGCTGCGCGCCGGGCGCACCGCGTCGCCGAGCGCGAAGCGACTGCGCGAGCTCCCTGCATCCCCGAAGCCTGCGGCAGGCGAACAGCACGACTGATGTCCGCCCCCGCTCCGGTCGTGCGCCTCGAGGCCGTCCACAAGCGCGTCCGCGAAGGCGGCGCGGAGCGGGCGGTGCTGTCCGGCGTCGACCTCGAGGTCGCCGCGGGCGAAGCGGTCGCGCTGCTCGGCCGCAGCGGCTCGGGCAAGTCCACGCTGCTCAACCTGATCGCGGGGATCGACGAGGCCGACGCGGGCCGCGTCGAGACGGTCGGGCTCGACGTCACGGCCGCTGACGAGCGCGCGCGCGCCGCGCTCCGGACCCGGCGGCTGGGCTTCGTGTTCCAGTCGTTCCACCTGCTGCCGACCCTCACGGTCGCCGAGAACGTCGCGCTGCCGCTGGAGCTGGCCGGGGTCACCGGCCCGGACGCCGACGCGCGGGTCGCGGCGCTGCTCCTGGATGTCGGCCTCGCGGACCGGGCCGACGCGTGGCCGCGGGTGCTCTCGGGTGGCGAGCAGCAGCGCGTCGCGGTCGCGCGGGCGCTCGCGACCCGCCCGGACCTGCTGCTCTGCGACGAGCCCACCGGCAACCTCGACGACGATGCGGCGGCGCTGGTGCTCGCGCTGATCGCGCGGCTGCGCGCCGAGCACGGGTGCGCCGTGGTGCTGGTGACGCACAGCGCGGGGGCGGCCGCCATCTGCGACCGGCAACTCGCGCTGGAAGGCGGCAAGCTCCGCGCGCGCGCAGGAGCTTCAGCAGGTCGCGCGTGAGGCTGCTGCTCGCCCAGGGGCTGCGTCACCACCGGCAGAAGCCGCTGCAGACGCTGCTGACGTTGCTCGGCATCGCCGCGGGCGTCGCGCTCCTGTGCGCGATGCGGCTCAGCCAGAAGACCGCGGCGATCGCCTTCGACCGCGCGGTCGCAGCCGTCGCCGGCGCCGCCACCCACACGGTGACCCACGGCCCTGAGGGCATGCCGGCCTCGTCGTACGCGGCGCTGCGGCGCCGCCTGGGCGGCCGCGGCGTCGCGCCGACGATGCAGGCGATCGCGCGCGTGCCCGAGCGCGAGGAGCACACGGTGCTGCGCGTGCTGGGGGTCGATCCGTTCGGAGACGTCGAGCTGCGGCCCTGGTCGGGGCCGCGCGCCGGCGAGCTCCCGGTGGGGCGGCTGGTGACCGAGCCCGGCGCGTTCCTCGCGACGCGCGCGCTGCTGCGTCGCCTGGACCTCGCGCCCGGAGACGAGCTCGCGATCACGGTCGGCGGCCGTCCCCAGCGAGCGCGCTGCCTCGGCGAGATCGCGCCGCCCGACAACGTCGCGGCAGGCCTCGCCGACACCCTCGTCGTGGACGTCGCCACCGCGCAGGAGTGGACCGCGCGCCTCGACCGCGTCGACCGCTTCGACCTGCAGCTGCTGCCCGAGCGCCTGCCGGACGGCATGGACGTCGCCGCGGCCGAGGCGGTCGTGCGCGAGGTCTGCGGCGCCGGGGCGCGGATAGCGCGCGCCGGCGCCGGCCAGCGCGGCCTCGCGCAGCTGACCCGCGGCTTCCGGATCAACGTGACGGCGCTGAGCCTGCTCTCGCTGCTGGTGGGCGCCTTCTTGGTGCACGAGACCATGCGCCTGTCGGTGGTCGCGCGTCGGCGGAGCTTCGGCGTGCTGCGCGCGCTCGGCGCGCCCGGTCGCAGGCTCGGGCAGGTGGTCGCGCTCGAGGCGCTCGTGCTCGGGCTCGTCGGGAGCGTAGGCGGCCTTGGGGCGAAACTTCAGCAGG
>CAZTQF010000355.1:0-4036 GCA_964615255.1 uncultured candidatus Brocadiaceae bacterium
AGTCACGGGCCGCTCCGCTCTCGGCGGGCGAGAGGCGGAGCGCGGAGTCCGTCTTGTCAGATCACGTGTGCGGTCTCCCACCTCGCTAGGCGGGAGAAGGTGCTGGTGGGCGAAGCAGGATTCGAACCTGCGAAGGCAGAGCCATCAGATTTACAGTCTGACCCAGTTGGCCGCTTTGGTATTCGCCCGCGCTGCGCTCACGCGCCCCTCCTCCGCAGCCGGCGACCGAGGCCCAGCTGGTGCCCTGGCGAACCTGGAGCTAGCGACGGGACTCGAACCCGTAACCTCCAGATTACAAATCAGGTGCTCTACCAGTTGAGCTACGCTAGCAGGTAGCTGCGACGGAAAGGACGGAGGACGATACCGACGCCCTAGGGCAGTTCAAGCGTGGCACGGCGCATTTTTTGCCGTTCAGGACGCCCGATCTGCCAGCGGCGCCAGGGCTAACAGCCGGTGGCCTCGCCTCCATCGGCGGCCTCGTCGCGGTCTTGACGGGCGGCGCCGAGCAGCCGGTGCACGACCGCCGCGAATCCGAGCAGATCGAACGGCTTCCGCATCACCTCGTGCACGAAGTCCAGCGCCCGCAGGCGCGCCTCGATGCCCGCGTCCAGGTAGCCGGAGACCACGATGGCAGCCGGGGGGCGGTCGAGGTCGCGCAGCGACTCGAGGACCTCCAGCCCGGACGCGCCGGGCATGTCGAGGTCGCAGACGAGCACGGTGACATCGGGGGCGCGCGCCATGCGGCGCGCCTCGTCGCCGTCGAAGGCCTGCCTCGGCCGGACACCCTGCTGGGCGAGCACCTCCGAGAGCAGTCCGCTCACCGCCTCGTCGTTGTCCGCGATCAGGACCGCCATGTCCCGACCGTAGCGATACGGTCTCGCGTAGGAAATCGGAAAACGCGCGCCCAGGCACGCAGGGGCAGGGGCTAGCCGTGCGGGTCGATCGGCTGCAGCCAGGAGACGTCTTCGAACGGCACCTCCATCCGGACCTTGCCGTAGTCGACGGTCACCTGCTCGCGAACCTTGTCGACCTTGCGGACCGCGCAGAGCCTCCCCCAGCGGGGCAGGAACACCTGGTCCCCCTTCTTCAGCCGGTGGCAGAACGCCATGCGGCGCCGATGGAGCGCCGCGTTCTTGAGCAGCTCGTCCACGACTTTCTTGAGCCCGCGGGCCCGCTCGCCGTGCTGGCCAGGCGCCTGGGTCAGCTTGACGACGTCGTCGATGAGCGCAGCGTGCGCCTTGCGCAGCTCCCCCTCGACGACCCCGTCGGCCTCCTCCTGCAGCCAGTTCTCCTTCTTCTGCGCCTCGGCCAGCTTGGACTCCAGCTCGGTCTGGCGCTGCTCGACGACCCGCGAGCGATCCGCGGTCCGCTGCCGGTCCTCCTCCGCGTCGCGGCGCGCGACCTGCACGCGCTCGATGAGGTTGTCGAGCGTCTGGTCCCGCTCGCCGAGCAGCAGCCGCGCCCTGTCGACGATCGGCTTGGGCATTCCCACGCGGGCCGAGATGTCGAGCGCGTGGCTGTTGCCGGGGATGCCCAGGTCCAGCCGGTAGAGCGGACGGAGCGTCTCGCCGTCGAACGCCATCGACCCGTTCTCGGCGCCCGGGTGCTGGTAGGCGAAGTCCTTGAGCCTCCCGAGGTGGGTCGTGACGACGGCGAACACGCGGGCCTCGACGAGCGCCTCGAGCACGGCGTAGCCGAGCACGGAGCCCTCCTCGGGGTCGGTGCCGGCGCCGAGCTCGTCGAGCAGCACCAGCGCGTCGGGCGACGCGTGCTGGACGCAGCGCGCGATGCGCTGGACGTGCGAGCTGAACGTCGAGAGGTTCTGCGCGATCGCCTGCTCGTCGCCGATGTCTGCCTGCACCGCGCGCAGGAACGGCACCTGCGCCCCCTCCTCCGCGGGCACCGGGAGGCCGCTGATCGCCATCAGCGACAGCAGGCCGATGGTCTTGAGCACGACGGTCTTGCCGCCGGTGTTCGGCCCGGTGACCACCAGCAGGTGGTGCGGATCGCCGAGCGCGACGTCCAGCGGCACGATGTCCTCCCGCGGCTGGCTGCGCAGCAGCAGCGGATGGCGCGCGCCACGGAGCCTGAGCGCGCCGCCCGCGACGACCTCGGGGACGACGTAGCCGTCTTCTATGCAGAGCTGGGCGCAGGCCTGCAGCAGATCGGCGCGCGCGACGAACTCGACGCCTGCCTGGACCTGCGGTCCGTAGCGCCGCAGGCCACGCGCGGCGCCGGCCAACACGACGTTGATCTCGCGGTTTTCTGCGGCCCGCGCATCGCTGAGCCGGTTGGCGACCTCTACCACCGCCTCCGGCTCGACGAACAGGGTCGCGCCCGACGCGCTGCGGTCGTGCAGCACCCCGCGGACGCGCTGGCGGTAGTCGGACTTGACCTGCAGCACCGGCCGGCCGTGGCGCCAGCTGGGCTCGGGCGCCTGAAGGCACCGCCGAACGTCGCCGCTCGCCAGCACGCTCGCCATGGCGCTCTCGACCGCCCGCTTGTGACGCTCGATCTCCCGCCGCACCTCGCGCAGCTTGGCGGACGCGGAGTCGAGCACCTCGCCGCGGTCGTCGACGAGCTGCTCCAGCTCCTCGACGAGATCGTCGAGGTCCGGGACCTCGCGCGCGAAGGCCACCAGCGGCGCGGACGAGGCCAGGCACCACCGACGACATCGCTCCGCCGTGCGGAGCACCCGCTTGAGGTCCGCGGCGTCCTGGGACTGGAACGAGTGCTCGCCGGCGAAGAACCGGTCGAGCCACGAGCGCACCTCGACCGACCCGCTGAGCGGCATGCCCGCGCCGTCCACCACTTTGTCGCGCAGCGCCGACACCGCCGCGAGCCGCGCCTGCTCCTCTTCTGCGCGAGCCGCCGGCGCCAGCTGCTCGACCGCCGTCCAGCCGAGCGGCGTCATCAGCTTGCCGATCAACAGCGCCCGGACGGCCTGGAACTCCAGGGCGTCTGCGTCGAACGGCTCGCTCGGATCGGACATCGGCCAAACATGTTGCCGTGTCGCGCGCGCTTGTAAACTCGCGCCCAAAATGAACACCGACCGCGAGACCGGCTTCGGCACCAAGGCGATCCACGCCGGCCAATCCCCCGACCCGAGCACCGGCGCCATCATGACGCCGGTCTACATGACCAGCACCTACGTGCAGGAGGAGCCCGCGGTCACCAAGGGCTACGACTACAGCCGCTCGGGCAACCCCACGCGAGCCGCGCTGGAGGGCAACCTCGCGGGCCTGGAGGGCGGCAAGCACGGCCTGGGCTTCGCGAGCGGCATGGCCGCCATCACCTGCGTGATGAACCTGCTGGAGTCCGGGGACCACGTCATCGCCGGCAACGACCTCTACGGCGGCACCTACCGGCTGCTCAAGACCGTCTACGCCAAGTTCGGCGTCGAGTCGACGCTGATCGACATGACGGACCTGTCGCAGCTCGAGGCAGCGTTCCGCCCCAACACCAAGCTGGTGATGCTCGAGACGCCGACCAACCCGCTGCTGCGCTGCTGCGACCTGGAGGCGGTGGCGACGATCAGCCGGCAGAAGGGCGCGATGACCATGGCGGACAACACGTTCGCGACGCCCTACCTGCAGCAGCCGCTCGCGCTCGGCTGCGACGTGGTGATCCACTCCACGACGAAGTACCTCGGCGGCCACAGCGACGTGGTCGGCGGCGCCACCATTTGCAACGACGACGAGTTGCAGCAGCGCCTGATGCACTTCCAGAACAGCTGCGGCGGCACGCCCGGCCCAATGGACTCGTTCCTGACCCTGCGCGGCACCAAGACCCTGCACGTGCGCATGGACCGCCACTGCGACAACGCCGAGCGCGTCGTCGACCACCTGGCGCGCCATGACAAGGTCGAGCGGGTGATCTATCCGGGCGCCGCGGACCACCCGCAGCACGCAGTCGCGGCCAAGCAGATGAAGCGCTTCGGCGGCATGGTCTCCGTCGAGCTCAAGGCGAGCCTCGGGCAGGCGCGCAAGATGATGAGCTCCTTCGAGGTGTTCTCGCTGGCCGAGAGCCTCGGCGG
>CAZTQF010000356.1:0-4032 GCA_964615255.1 uncultured candidatus Brocadiaceae bacterium
TGCCTGCAGCGCGGCGCGACGCGCGGTCGCGCGCAGCAAGGGAGAGTCGTCAACGATCAATATTCGGTAGTCCATCTCTGTGCTTCCTCACTCGCCCGCGCGCGAACCTTCGCGCCAGAGCACCTTGTCTTCGCCACGGACGCGCACGCGGACCGCGCCGTCCGTGAGGTCCAGGCTCATCGTCCGCGCCTGGCTGCCGCCGATGTCGCTCGCGCGGAGCTCGAGGCCGAGCCGCCAGAGGACCTTCCGCAGCATGGCGTGGTTGCGCTTGCCGATCGCCATCGTCGCTGCGCCCGCCAGGATCTCCGCCGCGCCCGCCGCGACCAGCACGAGCCGCTCGGGGTCCGCGCCGCGCGAGGCGAGGCGCTCCGTGAGCATCGGCACGCCGGTCGAGCCGTACATCGCAGGCTTCAGGATCGCAGACTCCGACGACGGCGCTGGCTGCGGGAGCATGAAGTGCAGCATTCCGCCGACCCGCGCCACCGGATCGTAGGCCGTCAGTCCAATGCACGAGCCCAGCGCGTACGTGACGATGCGGCCGTCGCGCGCGCAGCCCACGGCCGCGTCTGCGACGCCTACCACCAGCCCGTTGGCGCGCGTCGCCCTCACTCCGCGCCTTCCTTCGGCAAGGCTGCGGGGTCGATGTCCCCGATCACCTGGGCGATGTCGAGCAGGATCAGCACGCGGTCCTCGAGCTTGGCGAGGCCGGCGACGAACGCGTCCGCGCCGCTCGCGCAGCGCGGCGGGCCCTCGAAGTGGTCCGGGTCGACGCTCAGGACCTCCCGCACGCTGTCGACGATGCAGCCCACCCGAAACGAAGACTCGGCCTCGTCGCCGCTGTCGACGACGACGATGCAGGTCTCGGCGGTGAACGCGGCCGAAGGCATCCCGAAGCGCTGCCGAAGATCGACGACGGGGATGATCCTGCCGCGGAGGTTCAACACCCCGCGGACGTGCGCCGGCGTGTTGGGCAGCGCGGTCACGTCGACCACGCCGATGATCTCGCGGACCTTGAGGATGTCGAACCCGTACTCTTCCTTGGAGAGCTGGAACGACAGGAACTTCCCGCCTGCGAACGACGCCGCGCGCGGCCCGGATTCGGTGGTGATGGTCATCGCGTCTCCTTGCTCCCCCGCGCCGTCGCTGGAAGCACGCCGCTCACCAGGCCGCCGACGTCCAGGATCAACGCCACGCGGCCGTCGGTCATGATCGAGCCGCCCGAGAGGCCCGGGGCCTGCTCGCGGGAGACGCCCAGCGACTTGATGACGACCTGCTGCTGGCCGACGATCTCGTCGACGAAGAGGCAGGTGCGCTGCCCGTCCGTCTCGACGACGACCAGGATCCCCGCCTCGAGCTGGTCGCCGCCGTCCGCCTGGCCGAGCAGCTCCTTGAGCCGGTAGATCGGCAGCACGGCGCCGCGCACGCGCACGCACTCGCCCCGGTCTGCGACGTAGATCACGTCGTCCAGCTCGGGGCGGAAGCTGTGCTCGATGCACAGCGTCGGCACGACGAAGCGGCTGCTTCCGACCCGCACGATCATCCCGTCGATGATCGCCAGGGTCAGCGGCAGCCGGAGGTGGAAGGTCGTGCCGTGGCCGAGCTCGCTCTCGATCTCGATCTTGCCACGCAGCGCCTCGATGTTGCGGCGCACGACGTCCATGCCCACGCCGCGACCGCTGAGGTCCGTGACGGCCTCGGCCGTCGAGAACCCGGGCGCGAAGATCAGGTTGAAGACCTCGGCGTCCGTCATCGTGGACGCGTCGGCGTCGGCCGCGACGAGCCCCTTGGCGACGGCCTTGGCGAGCACCTTGGCGCGGTCGATCCCGCGGCCGTCGTCACGGATCTCGATCACGATCGCCCCGCCCTGGTGGTAGGCCCGCAGCGTCAGCCTCCCTTCTTCGCGCTTGCCCGCGGCCGCCCGTTCGGCCGGCGCCTCGATCCCGTGGTCGACGGCGTTGCGGATCATGTGCACCAGCGGATCCGAGATCTGCTCGACGACGTTGCGGTCCAGCTCGGTGTCCTCGCCGACGATCGACAGCTCGACCTGCTTGCCGGACTTGGACGCGACGTCCCGCACCAGCCGCGCCATCTTCTGGAACGTCGCCTTCACGGTGACCATCCGCAGCGACATCGCCGCCGCCTGCAGGTCGCGCGTGATCTTGCCGACCTGGCTGATGTTCCGCGACAGGGTCAGGCTGTCGAGCGCGGTGATCGCGGGGTCCTGCAGCACCATCGACTGCGCGATGACCAGCTCCCCGACCATGTCCACCAGCATGTCGAGCCGCGCGGTCCCGACCTTGACGGTTCGCTCGACGCGCGCTGGCTTGGAGACCGCCGGTCGATGCGCTGGCACGACGGGGCCTTGAGGACCCGACGCGCGCGCGGGCTCTCGGGGACCGTCGGCAGCCCCGTCCGGCGCATCCACCGACGCGCGGCGTTCGCCTTCAGCCCGGGCCGCCAGCGCCCGCTTGAGGTGCTCCCACTCGGCCGCGCGCGGCGCGTCGTCTCCCTCCAGCGCGGCGATCAGCTGCTGGATCATGTCGCCCGCAGCGAGCACGAGGTCGATGTCGATGGCCTCGAACCGATAGCGTCCGGCGCGCCCCCCGTCGAGCAGCGTCTCCGCGGCGTGCGCGAGGTCCACGATGGCCCCAAGGTTGAGGAAGCCTGCGACCCCCTTGATGGTGTGGAACGCCCGAAACGTCAGGTTGAGGCTCTCCGCGTCGCCCGCGTCACGCGACAGCTCGACCATCGCGACCTCGGCGTCCGCCAGGTGGCCGCGCGCCTCCCCGATGAACTCCGGCACGCTGTCCGCGAAGTCGCCGTCGACCTCCAGCACGACCCGCGCGTCCTGACCCGCGTCCCCCGCTGGCACGCCGGTATCGCTCGCCGACGCGCGAAGCGCGCGCAGCTGCTCGGCCAGGTTCGGCGGAGCGTCGAACTCGAAGTCGGCACCCGCCGCGAGCCGCTCGACGGCCTGCTTGACGTAGTCGCCGAACGCGAGCAGCGCGTCGACGAGCGGGCCCGCGTGGCGGTCCGCGGCGGCGAACGCGTCGATGCCGGTCTCGGCCTCGTGGCAGAGCGCTTGGGCGCCTGCCATTCCCAGCACGCCGAACTCGGCCTTGAGGGTGTGCACCGTGCGCCGCACCGACGAGAGCGCGTCCTCTCGCAGCTCGGCGCCGGACTCCAGCGACAGCAGCTCCTCCTCGAGCTCGGCCACTGCGCACAGCGCGTTGCCGGCGAACGCGGCGACGGCTTCTTCGTGCAGCCGGTCGGCCTCGTCGCTGCGCAAGCGCAGCGGCTCGGGCGGCGTCACGAGGCCGCCTGCGCGCCCGTCGGGCGCGGCCGACCAGCTCACGGCAAAGTCGACGAGCTGGTCGAGGTGCCGCCGGATCGCGTCTGCGTGGTGTGCCAGCTGCTCGTCGCTCCGCAGCGCCTCCATCGCCTCGCTGCAGCTCGCGCACAGCGCGGCCAGCGCGGGGCACATCGCGAAGTCGTCGTGCGCCGCGAAGTCCCGAAGTGCTCGCCCCAAGTCGGCCGCCGACGCCGCGCTGCGCCCGTCAAAGCGCTCGACGCAGGCGCGCAGGGTCTCGATTGCCGGGAGGTCTTTCATGGGCTCGCGCGGCCCGGTCATCGACCCCTACCGAGACCCTACTTGAGCACCTCAGGCGGACAGAAAACGCTTAGATAAAGCGTCTTAGGAACTTCCCGCAGACGCTCTGACCGCCGCTCCGCACAGCTTGTAGAGCACCCTCGCGCCGACGTTCGCGTCCCACTCGTCGGCGCCCGGCGCGACCTCCACGAGGTCGAAGCCGACGACCTCCCGACCGCTGCCGGCGAGCCGATGGAGCAGGTGCGCGAGCTCGTCGAACTGCAGGCCGCCGGGCACGGGCGTGCCGGTGTTTGGGCACAGCGCGGGGTCGAGTCCGTCGATGTCGACGCTCACCCAGACGCGCGCCGGCAGGGCACCCAGCGCCTCGTCGACCAGCGCGTCGAAGGTCGCGCCGGCGAACCGCCGCCGGCTCCAGTCCGCGG
>CAZTQF010000357.1:0-4021 GCA_964615255.1 uncultured candidatus Brocadiaceae bacterium
GCTGTCGCTGCGGCGCGGCGAGATCCTCGGCCTCGCCGGCCTCGTCGGCGCCGGGCGCACGGAGCTGCTGCGCGCGCTGTTCGGCCTGGACGCCGTGCAGAGCGGCCGCGTGCGCCTCGCCCACGCAGACCTCGCGCCCGCGGAACCGCGGCGGCGCATCGACCAGGGCTTCGGGCTCGCGAGCGAGGACCGCAAGGCCGAGGGCTTAGCGCTGGACCGGTCGATCGCCTTCAACTTGACCCTGTCGCGGCCGGTGGCCTCGCGCGGCGTGCTCCGGCGCGGTGACGAGCGCGCCGCGGTCGCGCGCTGGATCGAGTCGCTCGGCGTGCGCTGCCGCGACGGCGCGCAGGCGATCGGAGAGCTCTCCGGCGGCAACCAGCAGAAGGTCGCGCTCGCGCGGTTGCTGCACCAGGACGCCGAGGTGCTGCTGCTTGACGAGCCCACCCGCGGCGTCGACGTCGGCGCCAAGGTGGAGATCTACCGGCTGCTGGGGGAGCTCGCGGCGCAGGGCAAGGCGCTGCTGGTCGTGAGCTCGTACTTCCCCGAGCTGCTCGGCGTCTGTGACCGCGTCGCGGTGATGCACCGCGGGCGGCTCGGGCCGGCGCGTCCAGCCGCCGAGTGGACCGAGACCAGCCTCCTCGACGCGGCCGCGCGCGGGGAAGGAGACGCCGCATGAACCGAGACCTCACGCGCCGCCTGCTGGCGGCAGGGCCCGTGCTCGGGCTGTTGTTGGTCGGCCTCGCCTTCGGGCTCGCCGAGCCGGCCTTCGCCAGCGAGCGCAACCTCGTGACGATCGCGGTGCAGACCGTGATCACGGCTACCGCCGCGCTCGGCATGACCTTCGTGATCGCGTCCGGCGGCATCGACCTCTCGGTCGGCTCCGTGATCGCGCTGGCGGGCACCACGGTCGCCGCGCTGCTGCAGCTCGAGCAGGGCGCGGTGGTCGCGACGATGGGAGGCCTCGCGGTGGGGACGCTGGCGGGCCTCGTCAACGGCGCGCTGGTGACGCGGCTGTCGCTGGCGCCGTTCGTCGTGACGCTGGGCACGATGGGCGCTGCGCGGGGCGTCGCCAAGTGGGTGAGCGGGGAGACCACCATCGAGCCCCCGCGAGAGGCGGTCGCGCCGCTGGCGGACCTGCTGGTCAAGCAGTGGCTCGCGCCGGGGCTGCTGCTGGCGCTGGTGCTGTCGTTCGCCGCGGCGTTCCTGCTCAAGCGCACGGTGTTCGGCGTGCACATTTTGGCGGTCGGCTCGAGCGAGCCGACGGCGCGGCTCTGCGGGGTGCCCGTGGAGCGCACCAAGCTGCTGGTCTACGGGCTCGGCGGGCTGATGGCCGGGCTCGCGGGCGTGCTCCAGATGGGCCGGGTCGGGGTCGGGGACCCGACGGCGTCCGCGGGCGCCGAGCTCAACGTGATCGCGGCCGTGGTCCTCGGCGGCGCCAGCCTCGCCGGCGGCACCGGCTCGATCAGCGGGACGCTCGTCGGCGCGCTCTTGATGAGCACGCTCGCCAACGGCTGCAACCTGCTCGGCTGGCCGCCCTACGTGCAGCAGATCCTCACCGGCGTCATCATCATCGCGGCGGTCGCGCTCGACCGCTGGCGGCAGGCGCGGGGCTGACGTGCGACGTCGTGGGTCGACGTGGCCGCTGCCGCTGCTCCTCGCCGCGATCCTGCCAGCCCAGGCAGCAGCGAAGCCCGACCCGGCCCGCGCGTTCTTCGCGCGCGGCGCGGTCGTCGAGGTCGCCATCCTGCTCGACCCGGCGGATCGACAGCGCCTGCGCGACCGCCCGCGCGAATACGTCGAGGCGACGCTGCGCGTAGACGGCGACCGGCAGGCGTGGACCGGCGTCGGCGTCAAGCTCAAGGGCGCTGCCGGCAGCTTCCGCGAGGTCGACGACCGCCCCGGCTTCACCGTCAACCTCGGCAAGTTCGGCGGCGAGGCGCGGCTGCACGGCTTGAAGCGGTTCCACCTCAACAACGGCCGCCAGGACGCGTCGCGGATGAGCGAGTGGGTGGGGCACGAGGTGTTCGCGGCCGCCGGCTACCCGGCGCCGCGCGTCGCGCACGCGCGCGTCTGGCTCGACGGCGAGGACCTGGGCCTCTACGTGCTCCGCGAAGGCTACGACAAGCAGTTCCTCATGCGGGTGTTCGGCCACCTCGACGGCAGCCTCTACGACGGCGGGTTCTGCAAGGACGTCGACCAGGACCTCGAGAAGGACGCCGGTCGGGGCGCGGACGACCTGAGCGACCTCGCGGCGCTGCGGGCCGCGTGCGCCGGCGCCGGCGACGAGAGCGTGCGACGGCTGCGCGCGGCGCTCGACGTCGAGCGGTTCGTCGACTTCATGGCGATCGAGGCGATGCTCGGCCACTGGGACGGCTACTGCCAGAACCGCAACAACTTCCGGCTCTGGATCGGCCGCGACGCGGCGTCCACGTGTTTTCTGCCGCACGGCATGGACCAGCTCTACGGCGACGCCGACGCATCGGTGCTCGCCTACCCTTCGGCGATCGTGGCCAAGGCGGTGCAGCAGCACCCGGCGTGGCGCGAGCGCTACCGCGCGCGGCTCAAGGCGCTGTTGCCGCGCTTCAAGCCGGGCCCGCTGGTCGCGAAGCTCCGGGCGCGCGCCGCCAAGCTCAAGAAGGCGATGCGGTCTCTCGACGGCGACGTCGTGCGCGCTCACGAGCGCGCGGTACGCGAGCTGACGAGTCGCATCGAGGCGCGCTACCGGCACCTCCAGAAGGAGGTCCGCGCAGAGGACCCCGAACCGCTGGCGTTCCGCGGCGAGCGGCCCGTACGCCTGAAGGCCTGGCGGGCGGCGGGCGAGACCGACCACGTGTCGCTGAAGAAGCGCAGCTTCGGCGGGACGCCCGCGCTCTACGTCGAGGTGACCGAGCCCGGCGACGCGGAGCGTCGCGGGGCCTACCGCACGACGGTGCTGTTGGCGCGCGGTCGCTACCGCCTGACGGCACAAGCGCGCAGCAAGGGCGTGCGGCCGGTCGGCGGCGGCGCGCGCGGCGCGCAGCTCAAGGTCGGCGACGCGCGCAGCGCCGCGCTGTCCGAAGACCAGGGCTGGACCGAGCTCTCG
This sequence comes from uncultured candidatus Brocadiaceae bacterium, assembly GCA_964615255.1. Classification (GTDB taxonomy): domain Bacteria; phylum Planctomycetota; class UBA1135; order UBA1135; family UBA2386. Next base: position 3,083 of record CAZTQF010000357.1, read on the forward strand.
TGCGACTTCGAGGTCAAGGACATCCAGGACAACGTCGAGCTTCGCCTCGAGCTGCGCGCGGGCGCGGGGGAGGTCTGGTTCCGCTCCCGCTCGCTGGAGCTCCAGCAGCTCGATACGTGACGCGGCGCGCGCGGTCCTTCGCTTGTCGGGCGTTCGCGCCGCGATAGGCTCGCGCGCATGTCTCGGAGCATTCGCGCCATACGGACCGGGTCGTGCTTGCTGGCTGCGCTGCTGGCCGCAGGCTGCGTCCCGCTCATGCTCGAGGTCGAGACGCGCGCCGACGTGGTCGTCTACGGCGCGACGCCGGGCGGTGTCTGCGCGGCGATCGCGGCGGCGCGCGAGGGGGCCGACGTGGTGCTGCTCGAGCCGACCGAACACGTCGGCGGCCTGACGACCGGCGGGCTCAGCCACTGCGACTCGAACCAGATGGTGCGCGGCACGCTGATGGGGCTGTTCGACGAGTGGCACACCCGCGTGGTGGCCGACTACGTCGACCGCGGGCTCCCAGCCCCCTACGACCCAACCAAGAAGGACCAGTCTCGCTGGACCTTCGAGCCGCACGTCGCGATGCGCGTGACGCGCGCGATGTTGGCCGAAGCAGGCGTCCGCGTCCGAACCTCGGCCGGCCTGCGGGCGGTCAAGAAGCTCGGTCCGCGCGTCACCGCGGTGGCGACCCGCGCCGGCGCGTTCGCCGCTCGCGTCTTCGTCGACGGGACCTACGAGGGCGACCTGATGGCCGCCGCGGGCGTCGACTGGACCATCGGGCGCGAAAGCCGGGACGCGTTCGGCGAGTCCCTCGCCGGCAAGCAGTTCCCCAAGCAGCGGATGGACATCGACGGCTTCGACGCCGACGGGGCGCTGCTGCCGCTGGTCACCACGCGCGCCGCCGGGGACGAAGCGGCCGGCGACGACCACGTCATGACCTACAGCTTCCGGCTC
>CAZTQF010000358.1:0-4018 GCA_964615255.1 uncultured candidatus Brocadiaceae bacterium
CGCCGTCGCCGGCCACGTCGCGGAGCAGATCACGGCCCCGTACGACGACGACGGCGCGCTGCGCCGGCTCGCAGACGCCGCGGCGGCCTGCACCTTTGAGTTCGAGAACGTGCCGGTCGCGGCGACCGAGTGGCTGACCGCGCACGCCAACGTGCGCCCGCACCCGCGCGCGCTCGCCATCGGTCAGGACCGCCTCGAGGAGAAGACGCTGTTCCAGCGGCTCGGCATCGGCGTCGCCGACTTCCGGCCGGCGGACACGCTCGAGCAGCTGCGCGCGGCGGTCGCCGCCGTCGGCGCGCCGTGCATCGTGAAGACGCGGCGGCTCGGCTACGACGGCCGGGGCCAGGTCCGGCTGCAGGCCGGCGACGGATTGACCGCGGCGATCGACGCCGCCTGGGCCGAGCTCACCGAGGGCTACGACCAGGGCCTCATCGTCGAGGCCATGGTGCCGTTCGACCGTGAGCTGTCGGTGATCGCGGTCCGCAGCGCTCGCGGCGAGGTCGCCTGCTACCCGCTGGTCGAGAACGAGCACGCGGGCGGCATCCTGCGCCGCAGCCGCGCCCCGGCGCCGGACCTGACCGACGACGTGCAGGCGGCCGCGGCGGACTTCGCCGCGACCCTGCTCGCAGAGCTCGACTACGTCGGCGTGCTCGCGGTCGAGCTGTTCGACGTCGGCGGCGCGCTGCTCGCCAACGAGATGGCGCCGCGCGTGCACAACTCGGGGCACTGGACGATCGAGGGCTCACAGTGCTCGCAGTTCGAGAACCACCTGCGCGCCGTGCACGAGATGCCGCTCGGGAGCACGGCCATGGCCCTCGGCGGCCACGCCACCATGATCAACCTGATCGGCGAGCTCCCGGCGCGCGAGCACGTCCTCGCGCTCCCCGGCGTGCACCTGCACGACTACGGCAAGTCTCCTCGGAAGAACCGAAAGCTCGGCCACGCGACGGTCGTTGGAGCCGAGCGAGCCGAGGTCGACGCCGTGGCCGCGCGCATCCTCGGCTGACCGGCAGCCTTGGCCCGAGACTTGCTTCTTGCGCTTGGTCCGACCCGAGCATCCCCATGAACAGACTCCTCCTGCCCCTGAGCGTCGCGTCCGTGATCGCACTGACGACCTTGGCTTCCTGCCTGCAGACCCGCGGCCGAAACGCCCAAGTGCTACGCGGTGGTAACACCCTCGCGCCGACGGCTTCGACCGGGCTCGGCAGCCAGGCCCACTACGACCGCGTCATGACCAGCGCGTTCTGCGGGGAGTGCCACCCGGCCATCTACGCCGAGCACGAGCTGAACACCCACGGCCGGGCGTACACCGACAACGAGGTCCGACTCGCGACGGGCAACTTCCGGACGGCCAACTGCATCCGCTGCCACACGCCGCGCCCGATCTTCGAGACCGGCAACGGCAACAACCCGCGCCGGCGTCACTTCGGCCTCGAGGACGGCAACTCGTGCATGACCTGCCACTGGCAGCAGGACACGGACTACTCCCAGTTCGTCGGCGGCGCGGACTGCAAGACCGCGTTCCACCCGGACGTCGGCACGGTCGACGCCTGCGCTGCCTGCCACAAGAACCACGGCACCCCCTACCAGTGGGAGAAGTCGCCGGAGGGCAAGCTCGCCGGCCGCACGTGCATCAGCTGCCACATGAAGCGCGTCACGCGCCCGATCGCCGTCGACGGCCCGGTCCGCCGGGTCTACAGCCACGCGTTCCCCGGCGCGCGCGACGTCGACCACGTGCGCAGCGCCTATGACTACGAGGCCGAGATCGACGGCAACGAGGCCGTCGTGGTGATCGCGAACACGGGCGCGGGTCACAACTTCCCGACCGAGCTGCGCCAGCGCTCGGTCGAGTCGCTGGTGATCGTCCAGGACCAGGACGGCAACGAGGTGGCGCGGTCGCGCAAGGTCTTCCGCGACCCCTACAAGCGCCCCTACGGCATGACGCTGCAAACCAACACGCAGATCATCAGCGGCGAGGAGCGCGAGCACCGGGTCCCGATCGGCGTCGCGAACGGCACCGTCATCTGCGAGCTGCACTACAAGTTCTACTTCCCGATCGAGGACAACCACCCCGAGCTGGCCAACCGCCTCGAGCGCCGGACCCTGGTGTTCACCGACGTCGAGCCGAACGCCGCCGAGGTCGAGACCGACCCCTACGCCGACGTGAAGACGCCCGAAGGCATCTCGCCCGAGCAAGCGAGCCCCAGCGACCTGCCCGAGCTGTCCGAGTTCGTGCGCGGCACGGTGACGTTCGAGATCCCCGAAGGCGACACGCAGGCCGACATCGACGCGCTGGTCGAGCTCTACAACTTCCAGATGCCCGAGGCCAACCGCAAGGCGATGGACCGCCTCGTCGAGATCGGGCGGCCGGCGGTGCCCGCGCTGATCCAGGCGCTCGGCTCGTGGGACAACAAGACCTACGACAAGTCGAAGACGACGCTGCTGCGGATCGGCCGGCCCGCCGCCGACCTGGTGCGCGCCGCGATCACCGACGACAACCTCTATATCCGCCTGCACTGCCGAGAGCTGCTCGGCGAGCTGCCGCTGCCTGCCGACAAGCAGGCGCTGATCGACGAGGTCAAGCTGGGCCTCGACAGCAAGAACGCGATGGACCGCGTCACCACGATCGAGCTGCTGGGGCGCCTGCTGGCGCGCGGCGAGGTGCAGCAGATCCGCGCGCGCCTGACCGAGTTCGACCCGGACATCGTGCGCGCCGCAGCCAGGACGCTCGCCGAGCTCGGCGACGTCGAGAGCATCGCGGCGATCGACGCCGCGCGACAGCGGCACACGTTCGTCGAGATGAAGATCGACCTCGCGGTCGCGCTCGGCCGCCTCGGCTCGGCGGCGGGCGTCGCCGATCTGCTGCCCCTGCTCGACTACGACGACGACCTGATCCGCGAGAAGGCGTTCGAGGGCTTCTACAAGGTCACGCAGCAGCACCGTGGCTATGAGCCGATGGCTCCCCGCCCGGACCGCCTCGCCGCGCTCGGCCGCCTGCAGGGCTGGTGGACCAAGAAGGGCGCCGACTTCGCGCCGAAGGCGTGGCCCCATCCCGAGCCTGACGTGGACCGCGACGCGTTCCACCTCGTCAAGCGGCTCGGTGGCGGCACCGGCCTGATCCCTGCCGCCGAGAACGACCAGGACGCGATCGACCGCATCCTGGCCGACGGCACGGACGCGCTGCCGGCGCTGATCCGCGGCCTCAAGTTCCCGCCGGGCTTCGCGGCCAAGCGCGCGTCCGTGCTCGCTGCGCTGCAGCGCCTGGGCGACCGCCGGGCCGCGCCGTTCGTGCACGCCGCGCTCCGTGACCCGGTCTTCGGCGTCGCCCACTGGGCCGCGTCGGCGCTCGAGCAGGTCGGGGACGAACACTGCCTGCAGGGTCTGCGCCGCTTTGAAGCGCGGGTTCGACAGGCCGCCGAGGGCGGCGCCTTGCCGGCGTCGATCCCGAGCCCCGACCCGCTGCTGGCGTCCGCTGCGCGCACGCGCCTGATGCTCGGAGACAGCGACGCGCGGGTCGACCTCGTCTCGCTGCTCACCAGCGCCGACGCCGGCGCGAGGCGCACCGCGATCGACGCGCTCGCCGAGAAGTTCGGCGACCGGCGCGGCTACGACCCCGACGGGGACGTCGGAGCGCGGCTGCGCGCCGTCGGCAAGTGGGCCGAAGAAGAGTAGCCAGCTCGCTGCGACGCAGCTAGCTCGCTGCATAGCAGCGAGCCAAGCGCCCCCTCGGGGCGCAACGAAGGTGCTGCTTGCAGCACCGACCCGCTGCGCCAGCAGCGGGCCCCCTAGCAGCAGGCCCGAGCCCTGCTCACGAGCCGCGGCGACCTGGGCTCAGCGCTTCACGCCGCCCGGGAAGCCGGCTACTTGCCGGCGCCGCGCTTGGCGATCGCCTGCTGGCGGCCGGCGTCGTCCATCTTGTCCCACTTGGCCTTGCAGCGCTTGCAGCAGAACGCCACCGTCTGACCGCCGAACGTGGCGGTCGGGCCGCCTTCGGCGTCCTCTCCGCTGATGACGCAGA
>CAZTQF010000359.1:0-4014 GCA_964615255.1 uncultured candidatus Brocadiaceae bacterium
ACCCCCCAGCGAACTTTGCTCATCACATTTCTCCTAGTCGTCACACTTCGCGCCCCCCTCCGCTCTGCACGCGGCACCCCGCGCTGCAAGGCGACCGCAACCGAGTCGAAGCATGGCGGTGGCGCGCTTCGCCCGTCAATGATCCAGTGGACCGTCGCTTCGTCACGAGCTCCGCGTCGACGAGCGGAGTCACCCCGATGGCCGCGTCGCAGCGGCGCCGCTCCGGCGCACCGGCTCTACCTCGGACCGGCGCAGGACGATTGCGGCGTTGCGCTGGGGACATCTGCGCTCCGATCGTTACCGTGGGGTCGTGGGAGCACGCACATGAGCATCGCCGTCCTAGTCGTCCAGGTCGCCCTAGCCCTCGTGATCCTCAACGTCTGGTTGCTGCGGGTGAACCGCGCGACAGGCTACCGCGGCGGCGCGGCGCAGAACATGAAGGAGGAGTTCGCCGTCTACGGTCTGCCGCCGGCCATGTTCTACCTCGTCGGCGCGCTGAAGCTCACGTGTGCAGCCGCCCTGCTGGCCGGCGTCTGGGCGCCGGGCGCGACGGTGCCGGGCGCGGCGGGCCTGGCCGCGCTGATGGCGGGCGCCGCGCTGATGCACGTCAAGGTCAAGGACCCGCCGAAGAAGGCGATGCCCGCGCTGACGCTGCTCGCGCTGAGCTTGTTCGTCGTGTTCGCCTAGGCCACAGGCGCTCCGCAGCCGCCTAGTCGCCGCCGCTTTGAAACGCCCGCGCGCCGACGATGGCGAGCGCGAAGACGAGCGCGTTGACGAGCCCGAGCGTGAGCGCGGGCAGCGCCTCGACAAATGGATCGCCGACGCGGACCCGGGTCGCGACGCCGAGCACCATCAGCAGGCACAGACCGCCCGATGCGACCGCCACGAGCGGCGCGTAGAAGTAGCCGGCCAGCAGCCCGAGCGCGCCGAGCAGCTCGAGGCTGCCCACCAGCACACGCATGTGCGACAGCCCGAATCGCTCGAACTCCGCCTCCATCGAGCCCGCGAAGACGCACGCGCTCCCGTAGAACAGGAACGTCAGCAGCGACAGCGCACGCAGGATCTCGTAGGCCATGGCCATTGGGACTCCTTAGGACGCGTGCACGTTGGGTTCGAGCCCCTGCTTTCCGGGCCGCGGCCACCAACGGTCCGCCCCCGGGGTCGCGGCGGTCGCGTTGACCATCATCGGCTCGTGGCCGAGCGCGAGGTCCGCGCCGATCGCCGCTCGCAGCGCCGCCGACGCCACGCGGCCGCGCGACGTCTCACGCCTGCCGCTTGGGCGAACGCCGCCAGTCGTGCGACGAGTCGTAGAACTCCCCGTCGTCGCCCTGGACGGTCGCGCCCAGCGCGCCCGCGATCGCGATCATCTTGGTGACCGCGGCGAGGTCGGGGTCGGTGGTGAAGACGTTGCCTTCGAACCAGTCGAACCAGCCTCGCTCGCCGAAGCGGACCGCGCACGGGCCGTTCGCGGGGTCCGCGATCAGCTCCGGGTCCGCCTCGATGACCGCATACCACTCGCGCATGCGGATCTCACAACCTTGGTTGCGATCCCACTCGATGGCGCGGGTGATCCTCAGGTCGTAGCCCACCTGAGGGCTACCACCCGCTGCGGCCGCGGTTGCGACTGCCGCCGCCGCTCTTGCGCTCTTCGGCCTCGTTGACCCGCAGCGCGCGACCGTCGACCTCTTGGCCGTTCATCGCTTGGATGGCGGCTTGCGCGTCGCCCTCGCTGGCCATCTCGACGAAGCCGAAGCCCCGAGACCGACCCGTCTCGCGGTCGGTCATGATCGTCACGCTGCTCACTTGGCGCGAGTCCTGGCTGAACGCCGCGGTGAGCGTTTCTTCGGTGGAGTCGAAAGAGAGATTTCCTATGTAGAGCCTGGTGCCCATATCGGTCGATTGCCTCGGTTGGCGGTCGATTGCGGACTGCGAGATCGGTGAGCGTTGCCGCACGGCAACAAGAAGCTTCGCAGGTCACTGGGGCTCCAGCATCTCGAACGACCAAGAGAGGTCAGGTCGAGGGCACAGGTGGCCGGAGCCAGCCGATGCTGACGCATACGCACGCGAGGTCGGTCAGACAGCAAGGTGGCGCCCGCGACAGACAGGTCGAAGGCGCCCCAGCACAGCGTAGCCCAAAAGTCCGGCGCGCCGTGCCAGCCAAATCGCGGGAATGCCCGGGCTCTGTGCAAGGCCCCCTGGATCACGCCGAGGCGACCTGGCCGTCGTGACCGGCGGCGGTCTGCTTCACTCCCGGGGCTGCCGCATCGTCACGAACTCTTCGGCGCTGGTCGGGTGCACGCCGATGGTCGCGTCGAACTGGTCCTTGGTCGCGCCGCACTTCACCGCGACGGCGAAGCCCTGGATGATCTCGCCGGCGTCGGGGCCGACCATGTGCACGCCGAGCACGCGGTCGGTCGGCTCGTCGACGACCAGCTTCATCAGCGTGCGCTCGGCGTTGCCCGACAAGGTGTGCTTGAGCGGACGGAACTCCGACTGGTAGACGACCACCGCGTGACCCGCCTCGCGCGCCGCCTCCTCGCTCAGGCCCACGGTGCCGATCGGCGGCTGGCTGAAGACCGCCGACGCCACGTCGTCGTGCACCGGCTCGGTCGGGTTGTCGCAGAACAGTGTCTGCACCAGACACATCGCCTCATGCAGCGCGACCGGCGTCAGGTTGAGGCGGTCCGTCACGTCCCCGATCGCGAAGACGCTCGGCGCGGTCGTGCGGCTCAGCGCGTCAACCTTGACGGCGCCCTTGTCGGTCAACTCGACGCCGGCGTTCTCCAGGCCGAGGCCTTCGATCAGCGGGCGGCGACCCGTCGCGTAGAGCACCTGGTCGGCCTCGGTGCTGGCGCCGTCCGCCCACGTCACGACGAAGCCGCCGTCACCAGCAGGCGCGACCGCGGCGACGTGGGTCTCGAAGCGCAGCGCCACGCCCTTCTGCGCCATCTGGTCGCGCAGGTGCCGGCGCAGGTCGAGGTCGAACCCGCGCAAGAACAGGTCGCCGCGGTAGCTCAGCGTGACCTCGCTGCCCAGGCCGTTGAGGATGCCGGCCAGCTCGACCGCGATGTAGCCGCCGCCGACCACCAGCGTCCGCCGCGGCAGCTCGTCGAGGAAGAAGAACTGATCCGACGTGATCACGTGCTCTCTACCAGGAAAGTCCGGCACCCACGGCGCGCCGCCGACCGCGACCAGGATGTGCGCCGCGGTGCACCGCCTGCCGGCGACCTCGACGGTATGCGCGTCGATGAGCGTCGCGCGCCCGAGGATCAGCTCGACGCCCGCGCCCTCGAGCAGCTTGCCGTAGATGCCGTTGAGCCGCTCGATCTCGGTGTTCTTGCGGGCGATCAGGGTCTTCCAGTCGAACTCAGGCTCCGAGGCCGTCCAGCCGAATCCCGCGGCGTCGTCGAACTCCTCGTGGCAGTGCGCCGCATAGCTCAGCAGCTTCTTCGGCACGCACCCGACGTTGACGCAGGTGCCGCCGAGGTGCCGCGCCTCGGCCACCGCGACCTTGGCCCCGGTCGCGGCCGCCATCCTCGATGCGCGCACGCCGCCCGAGCCGGCGCCGATGACGAACAGGTCGTAGTCGTAGTTGGTCACGTCGCCGGGCGAGCCTAGCGGCGCCGACAACGCACACAACGACGACCCGCGCCGCTCAGCCGTCCAGGCGCTCGGTCGTCATGTAGAAGTTCCTGTCCAGCTCGAAGCTCTCGAACGCACCGTCGAACGCGATCTTCACGGGCGCCGGACCGATCGTGACCCGCCGCGGCTCGCCGTTGATCTTCACCACCACTGGCACCGCGAAGCCGTCGACGACGTCGTGCCACTGCGCCACCACCGCGCCTTCCTCTACGCGCCACTGCAGCACCGGGATGTCCGTCGTGCGCAGGTACTGGTCGAACACCTTGGAGTAGTCCATGCCGCACTCGCGGCTCATGTATTGCTCGAACTCCTCGGTGCCGATCGTCTGGTGCCAGAACGTCTCGTTGAGGCCACGGAGAACGCGCCGCCAGC
>CAZTQF010000360.1:0-4010 GCA_964615255.1 uncultured candidatus Brocadiaceae bacterium
CGGCGACCTGGCGCCCCGCGCTCTCGGCGGTCCGGAGGTAGAACTCGTCGCCGTCGTCGTCTCGCAGCTGCGCGCTGGCGCCGTACCAGTCGGAAGAGAGCGCCACGCTGACCTGCGCCCGGGTGACGTCGAGCAGCTCCGCGGGTCCTGGCGGCTCCACCGCCGGCTGGTCCGGCAGGAAGTCCAGGCCCGCGTATCCCCAGCGCTCGTCCGGCCACAGCAGGGTCGGCTCGCCGGGCGGCAGCGGCAGGTGCGCGAGCCGCAGCGTCTGGCGTCCGGGTGCGGGCTCGGACAGCCCGAACCAGACGCGGTCCTGCGTCGGGTCGAAGCGCGGCCACGCGACCTCGCCTTCGGGAACGAGCAGCACCTCGACGTCGCCGCTGGCGAGCTCGCAGGTGCAGAGCGTCGCCAGCTCCTCCGCGCTCCGGCGCACGAAGACCACGCGCTGGCCGTCGGGCGAGAACGCCGGCTGACGGTCGCCGTTGCCTGGACCTGCTGTCGCGCCGCCATCGGTCAGCTGGACGGCTCCGAGTCCCGTGCCCTGCGCGAGCCAGAGCGTGTGGCGCCCGGTCGCGTCGGCGCGGCTGAAGACGACCGCGTCCGTCGCGCGCGACCAGTCCGGCTCCCCGTCCGCGAAGCCCGCGGGGACCGGCAGGAAGGGCGCCTGCAGGTCGCCGCGGTCGTCACAGGTCCACAGCTGCAGCGCGCCGTCGCGGTCGCTCGCGAACAGCACGCGGCTGCCGTCCGGCGACCAGACGGGGTCTTCGTCGCGCGCCGTGTTGAGGGTCAGCCGCAGCTCGGCCGACGAGCCGTCTACGGACGAGACGAACAGCTCCCTGCTCGCGGGCTGCTCGCCCTGCCGCTCGCGGGCGAACACGACGCGTGCGTTGTCCGGATGGAGGCTCGGACGTCCCTCCGCGCCGCTGCGGTCCGAGACCCGGCCACTGCCCAGGTTGCGGGTGGAGCGCAGCGCGAGCTCGGCGAAGCGGTTGGGCAGGTCGACCCGCGCGCGGCTGACGACGAGCGAAGGCGGCCCGGCGAACGTCGGCGCCGTGCTGCCCCCGCCGCCGGAGCCGCACGCAGGGAACGCGGCGAGCATCAGCAGCGCCTGGACCCTGGCGGCGCGGGACCGAGTGGATGGCATCGGGTCATGGTCGCTGCGCGGCGCGACGCGGGCAAGCGCGCGCGTGGCGCCCGGGCCGCCGAGCAGGTATGACGCGCAGGTGCGCGTCTCGGAGTTCTCGTTCGACCTTCCGCCCGAGCTGATCGCGGCGCGCTCGGTCGAGCCGCGCGACCGCGCGCGGATGATCGTCTACGATCGCGCGTCCCGCAGTACGTCGCACCGCCACGTGCGGGACCTGCCCGAGCTGCTCGCGCCCGGTGACCTGCTCGTCCTCAACGACACGCGCGTGCGACCCTGGCGGCTCCGCGGTCGTCGCGAGAGCGGCGGCGCGGTCGAGTGCCTGCTGCTCAGCCTGGACGAAGACCGGGCGGAGGCGTTCTTGAAGCCCTCGAAGAAGCTCGCCGAGGGCGACTGGCTGCCGATGGAGGGCGGCGAGGTCGAGGTCGAGCTGCTCGAGGCCATGGGGGGCGGCCGCTGGCGGCTGCGCGTGCACGCGCGGGACGGCGACGTCGCGGGCGCGCTCGAGCGCTGCGGTCGCGCGCCGCTGCCGCCTTACATCGAGCGCCCGCAGGACGAGGACGTCGCAGCAGACCGGGCGCGCTATCAGACGGTGTTCGCGTCGCGACCGGGCGCGGTCGCCGCGCCGACCGCTGGCCTGCACTTCACCGAAGAGCTGCTCGAGCGGCTCGCCGCGCGCGGCGTGGAGCGCGCGTTCGTGACGCTGCACGTCGGCGAAGGCACATTCGCGCCCGTGCGCGCGGAGGTCGTGGAAGAGCACCGCATGCACGCCGAGACCTACGAGCTCCCCGAGAGCACCGCGGCGGCCGTGGCTCGCACCCGCGCGCGGGGCGGACGCGTGGTCGCCGTAGGCACGACGAGCTGCCGTACGCTCGAGACCTGCGCTCGGGACGATGGACACGTGAGCGCCGGCTGCGGCGAGTCCGACCTGTTCCTCTATCCGGGCCGGGAGTTCCGCTGCGTCGACGCGCTGTTGACCAACTTCCACCTGCCGGAGTCGACGCTGGTGATGCTGGTCGCCGCCTTCGCGGGCGCCGAAGAGACGCTCGCGCTCTACCGCGAAGCGATCGCCGAGCGCTACCGCTTCTACTCCTTCGGCGACGCGATGCTGCTGCTCTGAGTCAGCGCAAGGCGCGTCGCAGGTCCTCGACGGCGCGCGCCGGATCGTCGTGCCTCAGCACGAAGCTGCTGACCGCAGCGCGTCGGACGCCGAGCATCCGCAGCCGCTGGAGGTTGTCCGGCCGGATGCCTCCGATCGCGTACATCGGCACGCCGAGCTCGTCGCACAGCTCGGCGGCGGCGGCGACGGCGTCGTCGCCGAGGCCGTCTGTGTAGCCTTTGGTCTCGGTCGGGTGGCACGGGCCGAACCCGACGTAGTCGGCGCGCGCGGCGACCGCGTCCCGGACCTGCTGCAGGTCGTGCGTGCTCACGCCGAGCACGCGCCCGAACATCAGCTTGCGCGCCGCGTCGGCCGGCATGTCCTCTTGTCCGACGTGGGCGCCGGCGCACTCGACGCGCAGCGCGAGCATCACGTCGTCGTTGACGAGCAGCGGCGCGCCGTGCGCCGCGCACCGCTCGCGCGCGTCCGCGAGGCCTGCAGGATCCGCGCGCTTGCTCCGCCACTGCACCACGTCCACGCCGGCCTGCAGCGCTGCGTCGAGCGTCGCGCCGGGATCCCGCGCGCACAGCTCCGGCGTGAACAGCAGGTAGAGACTTCCGAGGCGCGGCATCAGGGCTCCACGCTAGCCCTGTCGCGCGCGCGAGCGTAGCCTGGGCCGCGTGTTCCTCGACGCGGTGTGGGCCCACCTCGGCATGTTCGTCGTCGGTCAGGTGTTCGCGTGGCGCTACGCGCGCAGCGGACGGTTCTGGCTCGGCGCCGGCGCGACGGCGCTGCTGTGGCTCGCGCTCGACGCCTGGTTGGTCTCCCGCTACGTGCTCGCGCTCGCGGTCGACGTGCAGGTCGGCGCGCTCGCGCTCCTCTACGCCGTCGTCGCCGTGACGGCCGCGAGCTTCCTCTGGGCTGCGGTCCGCCGGCTCCGCGGCCGGCGAACGCGCGCGTCGCGCCACCGCGACGCGCTGGCCTGCCTCCTTAGGGGTGACGCCGCGGCGGCGGTCGCGGCCTACCGCGGCCTGGTCTGGAGCGACGGCTGGGACGCGCCCGCGTGGGTCGGTCTGGGGGACGCGGAGCGGCGCGACGGGCAGCTCCGCCGCGCCGCGCGCAGCTACCGTCGGGCTCGAGGCGTCGACGTGGGGGCGCGGCTCCGGGACCTGATCGCGCATCGCGAGCAGCTCCTGGCTTCGATTCGGGACCGCAGCGGGTCCGTCGTGGGACGGGTCGCCGGGCCGAGCGGCGCGTCCTCCAGGCCCGGTCGCAAGGCGGCTTCGGCCAGCTGACAGCCGGGAAATCGCCGCTTGCCCGTGGGGAGCAGGTGACGGGAGCCGTTGGCTGGGACACGGGCGCGACACTTCGCGCGGGCTCCTGGTAGTCTTTCACGGTCTCACGAGGCCTTCCCATGCGCACTTCCCTCCTCCTGTTCTTGACGGCGTCGCTGGCTGCTCAGGGTGGTCCGGGCGGCGGCGGCGGTGGTCCCGGCCTGCCGCCTGCGCTGCCGCCACATAGTCCAAGTTTCGGACCTGTAGCGTGGTACTTCGCATAACCACGGCAAAGCGATCCCATATCAATAGACCCAGAACCCAGATGACGATCCACAACGACGAGCCAACCAGCGAGACAACGGCCAGCGCCACCAGGATCACCGGCATCGAAAGTCGAACCGTGATCAAATAGTTGACGACCATATCGACACGTCCGCCGAAATACCCAGCAGCAACCCCAAGCGCGGTTCCGATTACGCCGGAAATCAGCATG
>CAZTQF010000361.1:0-4006 GCA_964615255.1 uncultured candidatus Brocadiaceae bacterium
GGTCTTCCAGGTCGTGCCGCTCTGGCTCGTGGCCGCGCTGCTGGTCTTCATCGGCGCGTACTCGACCTTCGTCGAGCTCGCGACGGGGTACGGCTCCGGAGTATCGCACAGCGCGCACCTCGGCGGCGCCGCGCTCGGCTTCCTGTCGTTCCGCAAGCAGTGGTTCATCGACTGGGCCGACCACGCGGGCGCTGCGCGAAAGGGCCTGTTCGCGTCTCTCCGGGACGGGCTGCGACGGCGGCACTCTCAGGCGCGAGCGCGCGCCGCGGCGCGCACCGAGCACCGGCTCGACGAGCTGCTCGCGAAGGTCAAGGAGCAGGGGCTCGGCGCGCTGTCGCGCGACGAGCGTCGGTTCCTCGAGCAGGTCAGCAGGCAGCAGTAGCGCGCGCCTTGTCGCTTCGCGGTCGTAACACGCCCGCGCCCCAGCTTCGGCGGGAGGGGACTCGTGCTGCATCCGGGCCCGCCGGGTGGCTAGGATGTGCGGGCCTCCGCACCCCTCAAGGCCCGATGCGACACCTCCACCTGCTGTTGTTCTCCCTCGCGTTCTCGCTCACGACCGCTCTCCGCGCGCAGGAGATGACGCGCGAGGAGTTCCAGAAGACCTGGAAGCAAGGCGTCGAGCTCGAGGACGAGAAGCTCATGGACCGGGCGGTCCAGCGCGGCTCGCGCCACGTCATCCAGTTCTACGAAGGGCTGTCGTTCCAGGCGCGCAACGGCGACGACGTCGACGCCGAGCTGCAGTGCGAGCAGCTGACGGCGTCCTGGCAGCGCTGCTTCGGCAACGCGACGACGCTGGAGAAGGTGCAGGCCTGGGCGGGTGCTGCGACCAACGAGCTCTACAACCGGCTCCAGCAGATCCGCACCAACTCCGGCCGGCTCTGGAACGACTACTCCTCGTCCGTCGCCACGGGCACGATCAAGAAGGACTACCAGTCGTGCATGGAGGACTACCAGAACCTCGCGCGCGCGGCGGAGAGCATCGGCCACTACTACGAGGCGAGCGAGCTGTGGGGGCTCGCGAGCGTCGTCGGCAGCAAGATGCCGGAGAAGACCATCGAGGACCGCCAGGCGGTGGTGTTCGCGATCGAGCAGCAGCTGCTCAACCGCGACAACTGGGGGTACACGTTCGACACCCACTACGCCCGCAACAAGGGCTTCGTCGAGGCCGAGCTGGCGTCGATCAAGGAGGACCAGCAGAAGGCCGACAAGCGCAAGGCAGAGGGCTACGACGCAGGCGCCAAGGGCGTCGAGTCGCTGGTGCTGCCCAACGTGGCGCCGCGCAAGTTCCCGCTGGAGTTCGCGCCGCTGAAGGACTGGTCGAAGGACCTGGACTACGGCCCGCGAGGCGGGCCTGCGCCGCCGTTCTGGTGGCTCGACTCGCTGCAGGAGAACGGCTCCAGCAAGCAGATGGGCTGGTTCACCAAGCAGCCGATGTACTTGATCCGTCGCGGCACCAACAAGTTCGCGGTGCACTACACGCCCGACGACGAGAAGGCGGCGAGCGAGATCGACGCGGGTGCGCGCGCCAAGCCGAGCACGTTCTATCTGGACGCGGACAGGAAACAGCCCTACGCGATGTTCTTCTGGCTCGGGACCGACCAGGAGGCGACCGGCGTGACCAAGCTCAACTACGCGCCGCAGGGCAAGTTCGTCAACCTCTACTACCGCAGCGCCTCGAGCTGGAAGGCCCAGGTCGACAAGGAGACGGTCGTCTACTTCGACGACGACGCGTCGGGCGCGCCGGGCAACAGCGAGCCGTTCAAGGGAGAGCTGCGCTCTCACCTCGTCGGGGACCCCGAGGGCGAGGGCGTGGTCGTGCCGCTGCTCGACTCGATGAAGGTCGGCAAGCAGGCGCGCGCGCCGTTCTCGAGCTTCGTCAAGCTCGCCTCGGGATGGCACTACCAGGAGATCGCCTCGGGCGCGGACGTCACGATCCGGCCGCTCAACCCCGAGTACGTCAAGACCGGCAGCGTCAAGCTGGCGTGGAAGGGCGCCAAGAGCGCGCGGCCCGATCAGCTGGTGATCCAGGGCGCGGGCGACTACTCCGGCGCCATCTTCGACATCGCGAGCGGCAAGCCGGTCGAGGTCCCTGCGGGCGAATACCGGGTCATCTGGGGCCGCATCGCCAACGGCAAGGGCGCGCGCATGCAGACCGCGCAGCTCTACCCGAGCGCCGACAGCGAGCCCTTCATGGTCAAGGCCGGCGAGACCTTCACGCTGCCGATGGGCGAGCCGTTCGTGCTCGACTTCCAGCGCGAGGGGGACCGCGAGACCTCGATCAACGCGCTCTCGATCTGCGTCAAGGAGCAGTCCGGCTGCCGGATCGTTGGCGTGCACGGCACGTCCTTGGAGTGCGAGGTGCTCGCGTCGAAGACCGGCACCACCAAGGGCGCGAAGGTGGTCGGCTCGTTCCAGCCGTTCACCAACGACCAGCTGATCGTCAAGGCGACCGAGACCTACCGGAACCTCGGGTTCCTGGTCGCCTGCTCGCCGATGCCCAAGGGCTACCGCGGCGGGCCGCTGGTCCTTGAGATGAAGCTGCCGCCGGGCGAGACGAAGCTCGGCCTCGCGGTGAAGAAGGGCAAGCACAAGTTCTTCGGCAAGCTCGGCACGGTCTGGAAGTAGCGCGCCGCGACGCTGCGGCTACACTCCGCGGCGTCATGCTGGACATCAAGGTGCTGCGCGAACACCCCGACGCCGCCAAGGCGGGGGCCGTCAAGAAACACATGCCCGACCGCGCGGGCGCCGTGGACCGCGCGCTGGCTCTCGACGGTGAGCTGCGCGCGCTGACGCCGCGCCTCGACGCGATGCGGAGCGAGCAGAAGGCCGGCGGCAAGCAGCTCGGCAAGCTGTCGGCAGAGGAGCGCGAGGCGTTCCTCGACAAGCAGAAGGCGCTCAAGGCGCAGCTGCAGGTGCTCGAAGACGAGGAGCGCCAGCTGCGGGGCAAGCTCCAAGAGCAGCTGGCGCTGGTCCCGAACATCCCCGACGAGGAGGTCCCGGACGGCAAGGACGACGCCGAGAACGAGGAGGTCCGCCGCGTCGGAGCGCCGCGCGCATTCGACTTCGCGCCGCGCGCGCACTACGAGATCGGCGAGGCGCAGGGCTGGCTCGACTTCAGCCGAGCCGCCGAGATGTCAGGCTCGCGCAACTACGTGCTGTTCGGGGACCTCGCGCTGCTGCACGACGCCGTGCTGCGCTACGCCGTCGAATTGCTGGTCGCCCGCGGCTTCACGCCGGTGGATCCACCGCTGCTGGTCCGCGACGCCGCGATGTTCGGCACGGGCTTCTTCCCCGGCGGCGAGGAGCAGACCTATCGCTGCGAGAAGGACGGCCTCAACCTGATCGGCACCAGCGAGGTCCCGGTGACGTCGCTCCACAGCGGCGAGATCCTCAGCGAGAAGGACCTCCCAAAGATGTACGTCGCGCGGTCGGCGTGCTTCCGGCGGGAGGCGGGCACCTACGGCAAGGACACGCGCGGCCTCTACCGGGTCCACCAGTTCCAGAAGGTCGAGCAGGTCATCGTTGACGTGGCGGACCGGGACAGGTCGCTGGCTCACCACCAGTCGATCGTGCAAAACGCCGAGGACATGCTGCAGGCGTTCGCGTTGCCCTACCGGGTGGTCAACGTCTGCGGCGGCGACCTCGGCGTGCCGCAGGCCATGAAGTACGACATCGAGACCTGGATGCCGTCGCGCGAGAGCTACGGGGAGACCCACTCGGCGTCGCGCTTCTACGACTACCAGGCGCGCAGGCTCAACCTGCGCTACCGCCCGGAGAAGGGCAAGCCGCTGTTCTGCCACACGCTCAACAACACGGTCGCCGCGAGCCCGCGCATCCTGATCCCGCTGATCGAGAACCACCAGAACGCCGACGGGACGGTCACGCTACCCGCGGGGTTGCGGCCCTACTTCGGTGGCCGTGAGGTGATCGGCGCGCCGGTGTTCTAGCGGCCCTCCCTACGCGAGCGGGGTCTCTTCGTGGGACGCCGCCCAGCGCCTACTGGCCG
>CAZTQF010000362.1:0-3986 GCA_964615255.1 uncultured candidatus Brocadiaceae bacterium
CGACGATGTCGACGGCGTCGTCGTGCGTGACGATCCCGACGAGCTGTCCGGCGGAGTCGACGACGGGCAGCGCGATGAGGTCGTAGTCCTGGATCAGGCGCGCGGCCTCTTCCTGGTCTGCGTCCGCCGGGACCGAGACCAGGTCGGTCTTCATCACCGCCTCGATCGTCGCGTCGGGGTCGGCCAGGATCAGGTCGCGCAGCGACACGAAGCCGACCAGCCGGCCGCTGCGGTCGAGCACGTAGCTGTAGTAGATGGTCTCCTTACTCGGCGCCTGGCGCCGGAGCGAGGCGACGGCGCTCCGCGCGGTCGCCGTCGGGCTCAGCACGGCGTATTCCGTGCTGAGGATCGCGCCCACCTGGTCTTCGTCGAAGCTGTCGCGGCGGAGCAGGTCTTCTCGGGCCGTCGCCGACAGCAGCGGGATGAGCTGGCGCCGCACCGCGTCGTCGAGCCGGTCCAGGAACTCGGCGCGGTCGTCCGACAGCATGCTCTGCAGCACGTGCTGGACGCGCTCGCGGCCCGCGCCGTCGACGTAGTGCTCCTGCACTTCCGGAGACAGGTAGCCGAACAGGCTCCGCTCCAGGTCGGGGGGCATGTTCGTCAGGACCGCGGCGAGCTCTTGGACCTCCAGCCCTTCGAGGATCTGGGCCGCGTCGCTCGGGTGCATGTCCTGCAGGACCTCCACGAGGTCCTCGTGCCGGCCTTCGGCCAGCGCCTCGCGGATCTCAGGTGTGAGCAGGTGGAATCGCATGCGCTGCCTCGCGGGTCGCGTCGCGCAACGTTAGCCCGTCGCGCTTAGGGATGCACCGGCGACGCGAGCAGGGGCCGAGGTCGCCTGTCGGGATCCGAGGAGCGGTCGCGCGTCGTTGCCCGAAGGTCGTTGCCCGAAGGCAGTCCGTTCTCTACCGGCTGTTCGCGGGAGAAACTGGTCGGGGCGAGAGGATTCGAACCTCCGACCTTTGCGTCCCGAACGCAACGCTCTACCAAGCTGAGCCACGCCCCGACCTACGAATCAGGGCCGCTAGGGCGCGATTCGAGCGCGGAACACTAGCTCGGCCCGTGGGCGTCGTCAAGCGTTCTCGGCGGGCCGCCCCGATTCGGGATCCGCGGCAGGCGCGACCGCGGCGGTGGCCTCGAGCTCGAGCAGGCAGCCGAAGTGCAGGTGGCCGCAGGGAACGATCGCGCGGGCCGGTCGGTGGTCCCCGAACCACTCGGCGTAGGACGCGTTGACCTCGTCCCAGAGGTCGATGTCGCGCACGTAGACGCGGACCTGCAGGACGTGCTCGCGGTCGCTGCCCGCAGCGAGCAGGAGGTTCTCGAGGTTCTGCAGCGCGCGCAGCGTCTGCGCCGCGGCGCCGCTCGGGACCTCCTTGGTCTCGGGGTCCATGGGCAGCTGGCCGCTTATGTAGAGCACCCCGCCGTGCTCGACGACCGGGGAGTAGTGACCTGCGGGAGCGGGGATGCGGGCGTCGGTGGGGATCTTCATCGGAGCTCGAACCGGTGCGTGGAGGGGTTGCGGCGGACCTGGTCGTGTCGGCCCACGATCCCGTGCATCGCCACGTAGACGCCGGGCGGGGCGACCTGCAGCGCGCCGACGGCGCAGCCGAAGTTCAGCGCGGCGTCGGAGTCGGAGAACCGCTCGGGGCGCATCGCGCCGGTCAGCACGACGCGCCGGCCACAGACGTGCTGCGCGAGGTAGCGCGCGGTCTCGAGCAGCGTGTCGGTGCCGTGGGTGATCACGACGCCGTCGCTGCCTGCGTCCGACACCAGCGCGGCGAGCGCGCGCCGGTCGTCGTCGGTGATCTCGGAGCTGTCCTTACGGCACGCCTCGCGCACCTCGAACGCGAACGAGGGCGTCCACCGTTCGAGCAGCCGCGCGGCGGCCGGCGATCCCAGCTCGAACGCGTAGCCGCCGGACGCGCGCGGGTAGTCCTTGTCGATCGTCCCGCCGGTCTGCACGAACGTGATGCGCATGGCTCCATCGTGCCCGACCTGCGCGGAGCGCGCCTGTCGGATCCGGGCGATACCGCCTTCAGGCGGGGTCAGCGGCGCCGGCGCGGAGCGGGCTCGGTGGCCATGGCGCCCGGCAGGTCGGGCGCGAACACGATCCGGAGGCCCTCGAGCTGTTCGCGCAGCCGCACGACCGCCTTGGCGCTGACGTCGGTCTTCCAGACGTAGAGCTGCTCCAGCTTCCGGAGCTCGCCGAGCGCCTGCAGCGCGTAGTCGCCGACGCGCGTGTCGAAGAGGTTGAGGGAGCGGAGCTCCCTGCAGGCCGCGAGCTCCTTGACGCCGGCGTTCGAGACCGAGGACTGCCGCAGGTCGAGCTTGGTCAGCCGCTTCATCTTTCCGATCACCGCGCAGCCGCCGTCGCCGACGCCGCTGCGGGCGAGGTCGAGCTCGAAGACGTGCTCGGCGATGGGCAGCAGCTGCTCGAGGGCCGCGTCGTCGACGGCGTCGGTCCGACCGCAGCAGCTGACGCGCAGCAG
The DNA here is from genome assembly GCA_964615255.1 of uncultured candidatus Brocadiaceae bacterium. Lineage (GTDB taxonomy): Bacteria > Planctomycetota > UBA1135 > UBA1135 > UBA2386. Next base: position 2,487 of record CAZTQF010000362.1, read on the forward strand.
CGGGCTGTCGTCCCCGATGCTCTGGACCGTGAACCTCGAGTCCGGCGCGGCGAACGGTGCGAGCGTCGCCGCCTTGACCGGCTGCAGCCCCTTGCTGAGCGTGACGACGGGGGAAGGCCCGCGTCGCTTCTTCTTGGGCGCGCTGCTCCGGCTCCCGCTGTTCTTGCGCTTGGGCTCGCGCGGCTTGCCGGAGTCCTCCTTGGGCGTGGCGGCCTCACCGGTCCACGCGCCGAAGTCCGCGCCCTCCTCGATCCAGCGCTTGATCAGGTCGACCTGCGTCTTGCTGAGCGGCGGGCCCTTCTTGGGCGGCGGCATGCGGTCCTCGTCCTCGGCCGGCAGCGTGATCGACTCCATGATGATGGAGTCGTCGGGCTTGTTGGCGACGAACAGCTTGCCGCGCTTGCTCTTCTTGATGTTCGCCAGGGTGTCGAGCATCACGCGGCCCTTCGGCCGGCGCCTGCGGCCGTTCTCGTCCACGTAGGTGGCGCGGTGGCACTCGGTGCAGTTCCGGTCGAGGATCGGGAAGACGTCCTTGGCGAAGTCGACCTTCTTCTTGGACTGCGCCGCCAGCGGCGCGGTCAGGACCATCAGCAGCAGAAAGAGGTGGGTCTTCATCGAGGGATGCGGTGCGGTGGCAGGTGCCTCGCGGCCTAGAAGATCTCGGTGATCGGAAGGCCCTTGTGGGCGACCTGGAACGGTCGGCCCGACGGCGAGTAGAGCTTGTGGTCGGTCGGCAGGCCGCACGCATACGCGATCGTCGCGTTCAGGTCCTGGATCGAGGTCGGCTCGGAGTCGACCTCGCGGCCTTCCTTGTCGGTCTTGCCGTAGCGCTGACCGCCCTGGACCCCGCCGCCCGCCAGCAGCGCGCTGAACGCCTTGGGGTAGTGGTTGCGGCCGTTGTCCTCGTCGATGTCGGGCGTGCGTCCAAACTCGCTGGCGAGCACGACCAGCGTGTCCTGCAGCAGGCCGCGCGCGTCGAGGTCTGCGAGCAGGGCGCTCAGGCCCTGGTCGATCTGCGGCGTCAGGTCTTCCAGGCGGTCGAAGTTCTCCGAGTGCGTGTCCCAGCCGCCGCTCATCACCTCGACGTAGCGCACGCCGTGCTCGACGAGCCGCCGCGCCATCAGGCAGCCGCTGCCGAACGAGCCGGTGCCGTAGGCCTCCTTCATCGCCTGCGGCTCCTCGCCCAGGTCGAAGGCGACGAGGTCGCTGCTGCGCATGACCTTGACCGCGTCTTCGTAGGCCTGGCTGTAGGAGTCGACCGACGCCTGCTTGTGCTTCTCGCCGAACGTCTGGTCGAGCTCTTGCAGCATCTCGAGGCGTCGCTTGAACCGGCCCTCGGTCACGCCGCTCGGCCGCTTGACGTTCTGGAGGCCGTCGTTGGCGTTGCCGATCGGGACCGGCTGGAACTCGGCGGGGAAGAAGCCCGCGCCGGGCGCGTTCGCGCCGCCGCCGATGATCACGTGGCCGGGCAGCGTGTCGTTGTGGCGGCCCGCCATGCGC
>CAZTQF010000363.1:0-1592 GCA_964615255.1 uncultured candidatus Brocadiaceae bacterium
CGCGGCCACGTTGCCACACGCGATCAGGTCGTCGTAGGAGACCGTCTCGGCCTTAATGAAGCCGCGCTCGAAGTCGCCGTGGATGACGCCGGCCGCCTTCGGCGCGGTGTCGCCCGCCCGGATGGTCCAGGCGCGCACCTCCATCTCGCCGGCGGTGAAGTAGGTGCGCAGGCCGAGCAGGTGGTAGGTCGCCCGGATCAGCGCGCCGGTGCCGCTCTCTTCGACGCCGAGGTCGGCGAGGAACGCCTCGGCGTCCTCGTCGGTGAGGTCGATCAGCTCGGCCTCGATCTGCGCCGAGATCACGATGGTCTCGCAGTTGAGGGTCTGCGCGGCGTAGTCGCGCACCTGCTGGACGAACGGGTTGTCCGCGGCGGTCGCGAGCTCGTCGTCCTTGACGTTGCAGGCGAAGATGACCGGCTTCATCGTCAGCAGCTGGAAGTGCCTGGCGATCTTCTGCTCGTCAGTCGTGAGGTCGCAGAGGTAGGCGGGCTTGCCGTCGTCCAGCAGCGGCTCGAGCTTCTTCAGGATCGGCATCTCGGCGACGGCGTCCTTGTCACCGCGCTTGTGCAGCTTGGCTTGCTTGTCGATGCGCTTCTGCACCGACTCGAGGTCGGCGAGCACCAGCTCGGTGTTGATCACCTCGATGTCGCGCACCGGATCGACCGACCCGGAGACGTGGTGGACGTCCTCGTCTTCGAAGCAGCGCACGACCTGCACGATCGCGTCGACCTCGCGGATGTGGCTGAGGAACTTGTTGCCGAGCCCCTCGCCTGCGGCCGCGCCGGAGACGAGCCCGGCGATGTCGACGAACTCGATCGTGGCCGGGATCACCTTGTCGGTCTTGGCGATCACGCGCAGCGGCTCGAGGCGGCTGTCCGGCACCGTGACGACGCCGACGTTGGGGTCGATGGTGCAGAACGGGTAGTTCGCCGCCTCCGCTTTCTGGGTGCGGGTGATCGCGTTGAACAGGGTCGACTTGCCGACGTTCGGCAGGCCGACGATCCCGGCTTGCAGGACCATCAGCCGTTGGCGACCACTTCCTGGATCGCCTTGGTCAGGGCCGGAACGACCTCGAACGCGTCGCCGACGATGCCGTAGTCGGCGACCTTGAAGATCGGCGCGTCGGCGTCCTTGTTGATCGCGACGATCGTGCGCGCGGTGCGCATCCCGGCGAGGTGCTGGATGGCGCCGCTGATGCCGACCGCGATGTAGAGCGGCGGGCTGACGACCTTGCCGGTCTGGCCGACCTGCTCGCCGTGCGGGCGCCAGCCCGCGTCGACCACGGCGCGCGACGCGCCGACCGCGGCGACGCCGGGCCCGAAGGCTGCAGCGAGCTCTTCGATGATCTTGAAGTTCTCCGGCTCCTTGAGGCCGCGGCCGCCGGAGACGACCACCTTGGCCTCCTGCAGCGGGGTCTTGTCGCCGCCCGCAGCGACGATCTCCTTCACGACGGAGAGCAGGTCGCCCGGCGGCGCGTCGACCTTGGCGACTTCGGCGTCGCCGCCGCCGCTCGCCGCGGCGAAGTTGTTCGGCCGCACGGTGGCGCAGAAGGGCGACTTCGCCACCGACGGCAAGTGGGCGTTCGTGCTGAC
>CAZTQF010000363.1:1602-3978 GCA_964615255.1 uncultured candidatus Brocadiaceae bacterium
GCCTTGACCGTGAGGTTCGCTTTGCCGGCGAACACGGGCTTCTTCGCGACGAACGCGCCGCCGTCGCAGCGCACGTCGACGACGTCCGTGACGACGCCGGTCTCGAGCAGCGCCGAGACCCGCGGCAGCAGGTCCTTGCCCATCGCGGTGTGGGCCATCAGCACGGCGACGCCGTCGTGGGCCTTGACCTGCTCGGCGACCGCTGCGGCGTAGGCGTCGCCCGAATAGTGCGCGAACGAGGCGCCCTCGACCGCGACGACCTTGCCCGCGCCGTTGCCGGAGAGTTCGGCGGCGGCGGCGTCGAGGCTGTCGCCGCAGGCGACTGCGACGACCTGGCCGCCGGTGCTCTGCGCGAGCTGCTGGGCCGCGGTGACGGCTTCGAGGGACGGGCGCTTCAGGGAGCCGCCGCGGACCTCAGCGATGACGATGATGTTGCTCATGTTGGGGTCTCCCTTGGATCAGATGGCCTTGGCTTCGTTGCGGAGCGCTTCGATCAGCGCGGGCACGGCGTCGGCGCCCTCGCCGACGATTCGGCCCTCGGCGCGCGGCGGCGGCAGCTCGAGCGAGACGATCTCCATCGCGGGCGCGGGCAGCTCTGCCGGCGCCTCCTCGAGGGGCTTCTTCTTCGCCGCCATGATGCTCTTGAGGTTGGCGGGCTTGGGCTCGTTGAGGCCCTTGTTGCAGCTGATGACCGCCGGCGTCTGGCAGGTGACGACCTCGCGGGCGCCTTCGATGTCGCGCTCGGCGGTGAACACCCCGTCGGCGAGCTCGAGCTTGCTGACCTCGGTGACGCAGGCGAAGCCGAGGCGCGCGGCGAGGTTGCCGGCCATCTGGTTGTTGTCGGAGTCGGTCGCCTGCTTGCCGCACAGGACGATCTGCGCCGGGTTGGCCCCGAGCCACTTGGCCAGCGCCTCGGCGGTGGACGCGCCGTCGTAGACCCACGCGTCGGTGGTCAGCAGCACCGCCTTGTCGGCGCCCTTTGCCAGCGCGCTGCGCATCTCCTTCTGCGCCTCCTTGGGGCCGATCGTGATCGCCGTCACGGTGCCCGCGCCCAGCTGCTCCTTGAGCAGGCGCGCCTGCTCGAGGGCGAACTCGTCGTAGGCGTTCATCTCGAACGTCACGCCGGTGGAATCGATCGACTTACCGTCCGCGGCGATCTTGATCGCCGTGTCGGTGGCCGGAACACGCTTGATGCAGACGACAATGTCCATGGTCGGCTCTGAGAGGGTCCTCGCGGGGGCTCCCCGAGGGTTTTGCGGGCAAGCAGTCTACCGAGGCGAACTACGCCGTCGACTTCAAATTGCGCCTGGGCAGCGAGCCGCTGAGGCTCAATTTGTTGCGACGGGCTGGCGGGCCCTCGTCGCCGGGAGTTCAGGATCCGCGCCCCAGCTCGCCTGCCGCGCCGAAGACCTCGCAGGAGCCTCGCTTTCGCGGACCGCGAGCGTCAGGGCCTGAGCTCGAGGGTGACGGCCGCGCCCGCGCGCAGGTCCACGCCTCGGAAGGCCAGCGGCGCGAGGTGCAAGTTGGTGCCCACGAGGCTCGCGGGCAGCGGCGCGGCGGGGAGGAGCTGCATGGAAGCGCTCGCGGCGCCGTCGGCGTCGAGGACGCCGATGAAGCCGGGGAGCAGCGAGTTGGCGCCGAGCGCTGCCGTCGTGAGCCCGTCCGGCTGCAGCCACAGCCAGTCGCCGCCGGGCAGCGGGACGGCAGGCCCCTGTCCCGTCAGGCTCATGGCGATGAAGTAGATCGACGACGCCCAGTCTGGCGCGCTGCGCAATCCGAACCCCACGGGCGCGGGCGCAGAGACAGAGAGCTCGGTGGCTGCGGTCGTGAGGTCCAACTCGACGGTTGGACGCATCGGCAGGTCGACGAACGACAGGGCACCCGGGCTGTGCTCGACGTCGACGTCGTAGCCGCTGAGGTAGGGCATCGTGTGGAAGTAAGCACCCTGCGGCGTGTTCACGATGTAGTGGTTGCGGACGCGGAGCTGCAGCCGGGCTCCTGCGGGGACGACGACGTCGAGGAGGTCGAGGCCGAGCGACAGGGTGGTCGGCGAAGTGAACGAGTGAACATCTGGGTGCGCGAAGACGTGACCACCGAAGCAAAACGTCTTTACACGGACTTCATAAACACCATCTTTAAAGCCACTAAGCATTTGTTGGTATCTGTTGTTCACATCCCAGTTAAACCCGCACCCATCAGATCTTGAGTAGGGACAGAGGAGGTTTTTCTTCTTGTCGTCTTCTGCAGAATCATCTGATCTGGCCGACACCCACTCGCCAGCGCCGACCAGTCGATACTGAACGCGAACCAGTTTCAGATTCGAGTTCATGGCGTCATCCAAGACGCCGTTCGCGCTAGCGGGCCACAACACATGTC
>CAZTQF010000364.1:0-3968 GCA_964615255.1 uncultured candidatus Brocadiaceae bacterium
CGCTGCCCGGCGGCGGAGACGCGTTCGCGAACGACCTCGAGGAGTTCGTCGCGGACCTGCGCGCCGCGTTCGGGACGGGCACAGAGCCGGAGCGGACGCCCGTCGTCTGGATCCGACCGCAGCCGAGCACGGCGATCTCAATCCCCACCGAGGCCGTCAAGGTGCGAGACGCGCTCGCGGCGCGGCAGGCGCAGGACCCGTCGTTCTACTCGCTCGACATCGACGGGTTGTCGCAATACTTCGACGGCATCCACTTGGCGCCGAGCGCGACGCTCACGCTCGGGGAACGGCTGGACGGGGCGCTGGACCGGTTCGCCCAACCGGTGGCGGCGGTCGGGTCCGGCTGCGCGGGCCTGACCCTCAGCTCCCAGGACCGGATGCGATTCGGCGAGACCTGGACCGCGGTGATCGACAACGTCGAGCCGCTGTTCCCCTTCGCGCTTTTCTTCCTCGGCAGCGACGTTCGCCCGTTCCCGATCCCGCTCGGCGCCTCGTGCTCGGCGTACGTGCTGACCGACCTGGGCTTCTACCCGGTGTTGGCGCCGTTTGGCGCGGCCCGTCTCGTGCTGCCGATGCCGAGCGACGTCTCCCTGCTCGGCGCGTCGCTCGCGGTGCAGGGCACGGCCCGCAGTGACTCGCCCTCGGCGTGGGGCAACTTCTCGCTCACCAACGGCCTCGTCGGGAGCATCGGATACTAGGGACCGCCGCAGGGAGGCGCGTGGCGGCGCCTGCCGCTACGCTGCGTCGACCCTGCAGCGCTCCGCCCCATGAACAACGCCCTGCTCCTCGCGACGCTCGCGCTCCTGGCTTCGTCCTGCGCCACGCCGCCGCCCTCGACCCAGCGGCCCAACCTGCTGCTCGTCGTCACGGACGACCAGCGGTTCGACCAGATGAGCTGCGCCGGGCACGCGACGCTGCAGACGCCGGTCATGGACCGACTCGCAGCGCAGGGCGTGCGCTTCACCAACGCGTTCGTGACCACCGCCATCTGCGCGGCGTCGCGCGCGTCGATCCTGACGGGGCGTCGCGAGGGCAACCACGGCTACACGTTCGGCAAACCGCCGATGGGCCGGCAGCTCGGCCAGACCTCCTACCCCAAGCTGCTCCGCGACGCGGGCTACCGGACGGGCTTCGTCGGCAAGTGGGGCGTGAAGTTCGAGCCGGGCGCGCTCGAGGGCGCGTTCGACTACCGCAAGGGATCGGGGCACCCCTACCGCAAGCAGGACGGTCGCCACCTCACCGACATCGTGACCGAGCAGGCCGTCGCGTTCCTCGAGCAGCAGGACGACACGCGCCCGTTCTGCCTGTCGGTGTCGTTCCACGCGCCGCACGCGCAGGACAACCACGAAGACCAGTACCTGCCGCCCGACGAGTTCGTCACCCACTACGGCGACGCCGACGTCCCGATCCCGCCGCTCGCCGAGAGCGGCTTCGCGGCGCTGCCGCCGTTTCTGAAGGCGTCGCTGGGCCGGGTGCGCTGGCACTGGCGCTTCGACACGCGCGAGAAGCAGGTCCAACGCACCAAGGACTACTGGCGCATGATCGACGGCGTCGACCGCGGCCTCGGCCGCATCCTGGCGGCCCTCGAGCAGCGCGGCCTCGCCGACGACACCGTCGTCGTGTTCACGTCGGACAACGGCTACTTCCTCGGCGAGCGCGGGCTCGCGGGCAAGTGGCTGATCTACGAGGAGTCGGTGCGCATCCCGCTGATCGTCTACGACCCCCGCGCCAGCGCGGACCGGCGCGGCGTGACCGAGGACGCGATGGCGCTCAACACGGACTTCGCGCCGACGCTGCTCGACTACGCCGGCCTGCCTGCGCCCGCCGGCTATGACGGCGCGAGCCTCGCGCCCTTGTGCCGCGGCGAGCAGGTCGCGTGGCGCGACACGTTCGTCTACGAGCACCACATGGACCACAAGAAGATCCCGCCGAGCGTCGGCGTGCGCGGCCCCCGCTGGGTCTACGCGCGCTACTACCGGCAACAGCCCGCCTACGAGCAGCTGTTCGACCTGCAGCGCGACCCGCTGCAGCTGGTCAACCTCGCGCGCGATCCTGCGCACGCTGCGACGCTGGCCGCGCAGCGCGCGCGCTGCGACGAGCTGCTGCGTTAGCCCAGCACCCCCTTGGGCGCGAACGCGACGGCGTCCGGCCGGGCAGCGTGCACGCGCCGCGCCGCGTCGGCAGGGAGCAGCCGGTAGGTGTGCGTGCCCTCGGGACCGCTGCGCACGACGCAGAGTTGGCCTGCGCGCACCTCCTGGGCCTCGCGACTCGACAGCTCCAGCCAGGGCAGCGCACCCTCGACCGTCGCGAAGTAGAACTTCACGGAGCCCGGCCCCGGCTTCTTGGCGCTCTGGAGCAGCTGCTCGACGGCGACCTGCTCCTCTCGGCGCCTGCGCTCGCGGTCGAGGGCTTCCTGCTCCTTGCGCGTGCGCTCGCGGCCCTCTTCGCGCAGCTTTTGCACCTCGTCCTGGCGCTGCTGCGCTTCTTGCTCGAGCTGCTCGCGCCCCTTCTCCTTGCGCTCCACGCGCTGCTGGTGGGCGAGCTGCTTGGCCTGCTTCTCCGAGAGCAGGTTGGCCTTCTTCAGCTGGTCGCGCAGGTTCATTCGCGCAGCCTAGCCGACTCAGCCCTGGTCGTCGACGAGGTCCGGGTGCGCGTCGTCGAAGCGGACCGCGATGCCCAGCTGGCCCGCGCCCATGTTCTCGGTCCGCACCAGCTCGCCGGTCAGCGACCCGTCGCGCCCTTCGATCTCGACCTCGACCGGGAGGCGTCCTTCGGCCACGAAGAACACCCCCTGCGCGGAGATGTTCTGCCCGTTGCCGACGAGCACCTGGTCGCCGATGCGGATGGTGACCTGCCGATCCAGCTCGACGCGCGGCGCGCGCCGTCCCTCGACAGCTGCCTGCTTGTGGTCGCTCATGGTTGTCCTCGTGACGTATCGGCACGGGAGCGGGCGGAAATGAACCTGCGACCCTGTCGGACTATGGTGGCCGGATGCGCGAGAGCCCGTATGACCGAGAGCCGGGCTACGCCCAGCGCTACCGGGACCGCAGGTGGGTCACCGGGACCGGCGCTGGCACGGACCGGGGCGAACGCCGGGCGCTGCGCAGCCTGCTGCGCGACGCCACGTTCGGCCCAGGCGCCTGGCTCGACGCGCCCTGCGGTGCTGGCCGCCTCAGCGAAGAGCTCCCCGGCGCTGTCGTCCAGGTGGACCGCGACGAGGCGATGGTCCACGCCGCGGGCGCCGATCGGCCGCGCGCGTGCGCGAGCGTGCACGCGCTGCCGTTCGCCGATGACGCCTTCGCGGGCGCCTTGTGCATGCGGCTGCTGCAGCACATCCCGACGTCGACCGAGCGGGTCCAGATCCTGCGCGAGCTGAGGCGCGTGACGCAGGGACCGGTCGTGGTGTCTTTCTTCGACGCCGTCAGCCTCCAGCACCTCCGCCGCTGCCTGCGCGGCGTGCGCGGCAAGCGCCGCAGCGGCCGGCACGCGCTCTCGCGCGCGCGCTTTGTCCGGGAGCTCCGCGACGCGGGGCTCGAGCCTGTCGGCATGCGCTCGCTGCGGCGCTACATCGGCGAGCAGACGCTGGCGCTCTGCCGTCGTGCTGCCGGCGCCTAGGGGAAAGACCTCTGTCTGCACGCGAGCGCTGCGCCGATAGGGCGAGCAGGGAAGGAGACCAGAGATGAACGCCGACACACTGCGACAGCCGAAACAAACCGCGCGCCGCGCAGCCCCGCAGCGAGCGGCGGGAACCGCGGCGACGCGCCTGCTGCTGGTCGAGGACGACCCGCTGACGACGCAAATCTTCGAGCGCGCGCTCGCGCGGGAAGGCTACGTGATCGACGTTGCGCGGGACGGGATGCAGGCGCAGCGGCGGATCGAAGAGCAGACCCCGTCGGTGATCGTGCTCGATCTGACGCTCCCGGTCGGCTCGGGTGCGGACGTGGTGCGCGCACTGCGCGCCCGCGGCG
>CAZTQF010000365.1:0-3945 GCA_964615255.1 uncultured candidatus Brocadiaceae bacterium
GCGGCATGCAGCTCAAGGTCCACCGCATGACCAAGGACCGCACGTATCTCAGGGTCACGCTCCGCGAGGGCAAGAACCGTGAGATCCGGCGCGTGTTCGCCAAGCTCGGCTACCCGGTCGCCTCGCTCAAGCGCGTGCGCATCGGGACGCTGAACCTGCACGGCCTCGGAGAGGGGGACTGGCGCTTCCTGCGGATCGACGAGGTCGCGCGGCTCCGGGACCTCGCGCGCAGCGACGAGGCGGAACCGCAGCCCGAGGCCGCGCCGCCGGCGCGGCGGCGCAAGGCCAAGAAGGCCGCCAAGCCCGGACGCAAGCCGCTGCCGCCGCGCCCCGCGAGCCGCCGCAAGGCGTCCAGGGCCGCCGGCAAGAGATAGACAACCCTGATGAAGATGGACCTCCAGATGCTGCCCGACGTCGACGTCGTCGAGCTGGACAACGGCTTTCGCGCGCTGCTCGTGGAGCGCCGCGCGCTGCCCGTGGTGGCCTCGGTCTGTTGGTACCAGATCGGCTCGCGCGACGAGCGCACCGGCGAGACCGGCCTCTCGCACTTCCTTGAGCACATGATGTTCAAGGGCACCGACAAGTTCGGCAAGGGCGAGATCGACCTGCAGACCAGCAAGATGGGCGGCAGCAACAACGCCTTCACCGACACCGACAGCACCGCCTACTACTTCTCGCTCGCCGCGGACCGCTGGGAGACCGCGCTCGAGATCGAGGCCAGCAGGATGCGGGACTGCCTGCTCGATCCGGCCGAGTTCCAGAGCGAGAAGAACGTCGTGCTCGAGGAACTGGCGATGGGGGAGGACGAGCCGTGGCGCCCGCTCTACCAGGCGGCGGAGAGCACGATGTTCCAGACGCACCCGTACCACCACCCGGTGATCGGCTACCGCGAGGATCTGGAGCGCGTGACCGTCGGGCAGATGCGCAGCTACTACGAGCGCCACTACGGCCCGAACCGCGCCTGCCTCACGGTGGTCGGGGCGATCGACCGCAAGCGCGCGCGCCAGCGCATCGAGCGGCTGTTCGGGTCGATGCCGCGCGTCGACGATCGGGCCGTCGCCATCCGTGAGCCCGAGCCCACGGGCGAGCGGCGGGTCGTCGTGAAGTCGCCGCACAGCGTGACCCGGATGTGCGTGGGCTTCCCGACCTGTCGGATGGGAGCGCGGGACGACTACGCGCTGGACCTGCTCGCGCACGAGCTCGGCAACAGCAAGAGCAGCAGGCTCTACCGGCGCCTCGTGGTCCGGGACCGCTCGGTGACCGAGGTCAGCGTGATGAACGAGGTGCGCCAGGATCCTGGCGGCTTCTTCGTCATGTGCGAGCTCCACCCGGGCGCGGACCCGTCCAAGGTCGAGGCCGCCGTCCGCGAAGAGGTGGCTGGCATGGTCGCCGACGGCGTCGCCAGCGCGGACATGCGGCGGATCCGGACGCAGATCGAGTCGTCGTTCCTGTTCCAGGACGAGACCGTGCTCGATCTGGCGATGAAGCTCGCGCGCTTCGAGGCGGGGACGCCTCTGGGCTTCCGCACGCTGGCAGACGTCCTGCCGACCTACGCCTCGCTGACACGCAAAGAGCTGCGCGAGGTCGCGGCGCGCTACCTCGACTTCGACCGCGCCACCATCGCCTGGGCGGTGCCAGCTGCGGGTCGCGCCGAGTCGACGCGTAGCGCCAGTAAGGCGTCGAAGAAGGCGCGGAAGAAGCCTGCCAAGAAAGCCGCGAAGAAGGCTTCGAAGAAGCCGGCGAACAAGGCCAAGGCCAGCAGGAGGAAGGCATGAGCGCGCCTGCCGTCCGTCTCGACGTCGCCGAACGCACCCTCGCTAGCGGCCTGACGCTGCTGGCCGTGCACAACCCGGGCGTGCAGACGTTCGCCTGCGTGGCGTCCTTGGACACCCGGGTCGCGGACGATCCTGAGGGGCTCCCCGGCGTGGCCAACCTGGTCGGCGAGTGCCTCGACGAGGGCACGAAGCGCTACGACGCGCTGCAGCTCTCCGCCGCCGCCGAGAACCTCGGCGCGATGCTCGAGGGCAACCACCGCGGCGGCGTCGTGATGTGTCCGGCGCCGACGCACAAGAAGGCGACCGACCTGCTGCGCGAGCTCGTGCTCGAGCCGACCTTCCCGCAGCGCGAGGTGCGCCGGGTCCAGTCGGAGGTGCTGACCGAGCTGCAGGCGGAGGCGGACGACCCCCGCTCGGTCGCTGCGCGGCGCTTCCGGCGCCGGATCTACGGCGACCACGTGCTCGGACGCGCGATGCAGGGCACCGTCGACAGCGTCGCTGCGATCAAGCCCAAGCACCTCCGGCAGTACCACGAGCGCTGGTTCCGACCGTCCGGCGGCTACGTCGCGGCCTCGGGGCCGTTCGGCACCGAAGAGACGCTGGACCGCCTCGAGCGGGCCTTCCGCGGCCTGCGCGGCGCGACGCCCGCGCACGCGGTCTATCCGGAGGTCACGCTGGGAGACGCGAGCGACGAGCACCTCGCGATGCCCAGAGAGCAGGTGCACGTCTTCCTCGGGCACGCGGGCATCCGCCGCACGGACCCCGACTTCTACACGCTCTCGGTCATGGACCACATCCTGGGCTCAGGGCCTGGCTTCACCTCTCGCTGCTCGCGCAAGCTGCGCGACGAGATGGGGCTGTGCTACTCGGTGAGCGCCGGGATCGCCGCCAGCGCCGGCGAGCAGCCGGGGACGTTCACGGCCTATATCGGGACCTCGCCGGAGCACCGGGAGAAGGCGGTCGACGGCTTCCTCGCCGAGATCCGACGGATCCGGGAGCAGCCGCCGAGCCCGTCCGAGCTGCAGGACGTGAAGGACTACCTGACCGGCAGCTTCGTTTTCGCCCTGGAGCGCAACAGCAACCTCGCCGCCTACGCCATCCGCGCGAAGCGCTTCGGGCTCGGCTTCGACTTCGTCGCGCGCTATCCCGACCTGGTGCGCGCGGTCTCGGTCGAAGACGTGCGCGAGGCCGCGGAGCGCCACCTCCACCCCGACCGGCTGACCATCGTCAGCGCCGGCGCCTCCTGATCCCATGGCCGCGCCCTCCCTCGAAGAGCTCCTCGACCTGCTGCACGAGATCGCGCCGCTGGAGCTGGCCGCTGAGTGGGACAACGTCGGGCTGCTGCTGCGCGCGGACGCCGCGCGCGACCGCGTCGACAGGTGCCTGCTCACCATCGACCTGACGGACGCGGTGGTGGACGAGGCGCGTGAGTTCGGCGCGGACCTCGTGGTCGCCTACCACCCGCCGATCTTCAAGCCGATGGCGCGGCTCGACGCCGCCGACCCGGCGCAGGGGCGGGTCGTGCGGGCGCTGCTCGCGGGGTTCTCGGTCTATGCGCCGCACACCGCGCTCGACGCAGCGCCGGCCGGGCTGGCCGACTGGCTGCTCGAGGGCGCGCTCGGCGAGGCGGTGCCCGACGCTGTGCACGCCGTCGGCGACGGCTACGGCCGCTTCGCGGAGCTTTCGCAGCCGATCGGCTGGGACGCGCTCCTGCAGCGTCTGAAGGCGCAGTTCGGCGTCGAGCACCTCCAGGTCGCCCGGCCGGCGGGCGCGTCGGACGAGCTCCGCTCGGTCGCGGTCGCGGCGGGCGCTGGGAGCGGCGCGCTCCGCGGCGTGCCTGCGGACGCGCTGGTCACCGGCGAGATGTCGCACCACGACGCGCTAGCTGCGGTCGCAGCCGGTTCGTCGGTGGTGCTCGCCGGCCACAGCAACACCGAGCGCGGCTTCCTGCCGGTGCTCGGCCAGCGCCTCACCGCCGAGTTCGAAGGCCTGGACGTCCGCGTCGCCGACGGCGACCGCGATCCGCTGACGGTCGTCTGAGGGCGGCTGTCGGAGCTTCGCGTTCCCCGCTGTCGGGGTCAGCGGTCTCCGTCAGGTCTCCACCGGGCGCTCGGCGGGGTGCCGGATCGCGTGCCGGAACACGTAGTTGACGATCGGGATCCCGATCTCG
>CAZTQF010000366.1:0-3937 GCA_964615255.1 uncultured candidatus Brocadiaceae bacterium
CTGGGGCGGCGCGTCCGATGACGATCCGGACGACCCGTCGACCCCTGCCGCGCTGCTGGTCGGCGTCGGCTGTGAGTCGGCCGAAGACCTCGACGCGCTGCTGCGGGCAGGCCGGCAGCTGCGCGCCGCGGTGGTCGACCCTGACGCGGCGGACGGCGAGCTCGCCGGGCTCGCGCGGGAGCTCCGTGACGAGGTGAGCTGTGACGGCAGCCGCAGGGCCGCGCCGTCCGCGCTCGGCGCCGGCGTCGACGTTGCCTTCGTCGGGCTGCACCTGCCGTGGCTGCCCAACCGCGAGCATGACTCGGAGCTGCTGTTCGTGCTCGCCGATCCGGACCGTCGCGACGCCGCGCACACGCGCCAGGCGCACCACGTGACCTGGGGGCCGGGCGGCGTGAGCCTCTGCGGCGCGCTGCCGTGGGAGGGCCGGCCGTGAACCTCACCCAGCTGCGCAAGGACCTCACCCGCCTCGAGAAGAAGGACGACCTCGAGAAGCTGCTCGCCGACGCCGGCGAGGGGCTCCCGTGGAACGACTTCGTCTGGATGCTGCAGTTCCCCGCCTTCGTTGGCGCGGCGATCCAGATCACGATCATGGGCATGAACGCCAAGCCCAACGACGACTCGCCGCCGGCCGAGGACATGCTGTGGATGCTGCTGCTCGTGCTGGTGGGGCTCGCGGCGCGGTTCCTGCACCCGCTGTTCCGCAGCCGGGTGCAGCGGCTCCGGCGTCGCCTGCGCCGCAAGGGGCTCGTCGCGCCTGCCGCCGTCGTGCAGGCGAGCGGGATGTGGGGACAGCTCGAGTGGGTGTGGGGGATCGTGCTGTGCTCGCGCGACCCTGCGGTCGTGGCCGAGCCCGGCCGCCTCGTCGACGCGGCCCGCGGACTGTTCGAGCTGAAGTGGCGGGACCGCGCGGCGCTGCCCGACGCGCACGCCGAGGTCGCGTGGCTGCTCTACCACGAGCTGTCGCCGGTGCGTTCGGTGCCGGTGCCGGAGGATCTCGTGGGCGGCCTGCAGGACTGCGCGGTCACGACGGTGATGCTCCCCGCGGCGCCGGTCCGCGACGGCGAGCTGCTCGCGGCGCTGATCCTCCCCGGGGACCTGGACCCGCGCGCGGTCGCGATCCTGCCCGAGGCGGTGCTGGACTGACGCGCGCGGGACTTGTCGCCGCGCGCGGATAGACTCCGAGCCCATGCTGGCCATGACCTCGCGCTTCGCGCTCGCCGCGACGTCTTCGCTGCTCGCGCTCCTGTCTGGCTGCGCCGGCGCTCCCGGCGCGGATGCCGCCGGGGAACGCTGGGCGATCGCGATCCACGGCGGCGCGGGCACGATGAACCCCAACGCCCCGCGAGCGCGCCTGCGCGCCTACGAGGACGCGATGGCCGCCGCGCTCGCGCTCGGCCAGGGCATGATCGCCGACGGCGCGGCGGCCCTCGACGTGTGCGAAGCGGTCGTGCGCTCGATGGAGGACAACCCCCTGTTCAACGCCGGCAAGGGCGCGGTCTTCAACGAGCAGGGCGAGCACGAGCTCGACGCGTCGATCATGGACGGCGCGACGATGCGCTGCGGCGCCGTCGCCTCGGTGCGCACCGTGCGGCACCCGATCACCCTCGCGCGCAAGGTCATGACCGGCACGCGCCACGTGCTGCTCGCGGGCGACGGCGCCGAGAAGTTCGCCGACGTCGCCGGCGTGGAGCGCGTCGAGAACTCCTTCTTCGACACCGACGGCCGCCGCCGCTCGCTGCAGCGGCTGCTGCGCGACCGCGAGCGTACGGGCTCGCTCGCGCCCTCGGACCGCCGCTACGACTACGGCACGGTTGGCTGCGTGGCGCTCGATCGCGCGGGCCGCCTCGCCGCCGCGACCAGCACGGGCGGCATGACCGGCAAGAAGTGGGGCCGCGTAGGGGACACGCCCGTCCTCGGGGCCGGCAACTACGCCGACGGATACGCGGCGATCAGCTGCACCGGCACGGGCGAGGAGTTCATCCGCCACGGCGTCGCGCGCGCGGTCACCGCGAGGATGGAGTTCGGCGATGAGACGCTCCAGCAGGCGGCCGCCGCGCTCGTCCACGACGTGCTGCAGCCCGGCGACGGCGGCCTGGTCGCGGTCGATCGCGACGGCAACATCGCGGCTCCGTTCAACTCGACGGGCATGTACCGCGCGACCGCGAGCTGGCGCGAGGCGGCGCGGGTCGCGATCTTCCACGACGAGTAGGCGCCGTGGCGTGCCCGGCGAGGGGTAGACTGGTGCGGCGGGAGACGTCGCGACACGCAGCATGAGCTCAGACGAAGGCCTGTTCGACCGACCGACGCGCGGCCGTTCGCTGCGGGACGTCGCGGTGGCGCTCTGCGCGGGCTGGCTGCTCTACCGGCTGTCCTGCTGGTTGGTCGAGCCGAGCATGGCCGTCGGCAGCGGCTTCGAGGTCGACTGGCAGATGATGTCCGAGGACCCGTTCGCGCTGCGCGGGCGCTTCCCTCACCGGGTCCTCGCGCCGCTGCTGGCGTGGTCGCTCGGCTACGGCGGCGAGGGCTATCTGCCGTTCACCCACGGCCTGCACGCGCTGCTGCTCGCGTCGGTGTGCTTCGTCGCGCTGCGGCTCCGCGCCGGCTACGTGGGCGCGCTGCTCGTCGGCGCCGCGGTCGCGGTCACCGCGCCGACGCAGATGTACAAGCTGCACTGGAACGGCTACACGGACCCGATCTGCTACACGCTGTTTCTGTGGATGATGCTCGCGGCGCGGTCGCCGCACGTCTTCTGGCCGCTGTTCCTGGTCAACCTGACCAACCACGAGCTCGCGGGCTTCCTGCTGCCTTGGCTGTTCTTCCTGCGCCGCTGCGAGGACGGTCGCTGGAAGACGGACCTCGTCTGGATTGGCGTGACGTGCGGCGTCTACCTCGGCTACTACCTGCTCATCAAGTCGCAGGCGGCGCAGCTGTTCAGCTCGGACTACTTCCTGTCGCATCCGCTGTTCCCGGGCGGCTCGTTCGTGGTCTGGAACCTCGCCGGTGTGCACCTCGTCACGACCTTCGGGCCGGTGCTGGCCCTGCTCGCGTGGCACCAGCACAGCGGGCCAGCGCGCGGCGAGCGCTGGCACCTGTGGCTGGTCGGCCTGGGCGTGCTGGTGATCTTCTGCATCGCGTTCGACTGGGCGCGGCACAGCAACCTGCTGGTGCTGCCGCTCACGCTCGCGGCCGCGCGCTTCGTCGGCTGCGGTCGCCGCCACCAGCTCGTGTTCGCGGGCGTGCTCGCGCTGACGCTGCTGCTCTTCTGGCGGGTGCCACCGTGGGCCTCGACGGCGTGGCCGACCAACGACCTCGCGAACCCGGTCCTGCTCACCGGCACCGGAATGCTGGTGATCGGTTCAGGGGAATTCGACATCGGCTTCGGTTCGCTGGGCGACGCGGTCGGGCGCTGGTTGCCGGCGGTCTGGCCGATCTTGGCGGCGGTCCATGGCACCGGCGTCGGGATCTGGTTCGCTGGGTGGGGACTGACGCGGCTCCGTAAACCGCTTGGATCAGGTGATTTGGCCAAGGTGCGCGGCGCCTGACGGGGCGGTAGACTTCCGCACCCCCATGCACCCACTTTCCATCCTGGTTGCGTTCGCGGCTGCATCGTCGCTCGCGGCGCAAGTTAGTCTCACCCACCTCGGGACCGTCAACGTCGACTCGACCTCCAACGCCGGCAACCCCGAATACATCGGCAGCAACCCCAGCGCTGTCGCCTGGAACGGCACCGACCTGTGGGTCGGTGGCTTCAACAGCTCCGGCGCGACCGGGGACGCGGCCATCGTCAAGATCAGCAACGCGCTGACGGCGCCGACCTACGGCGCGCGCTTCGGCGTGCAGCCCGCGACCGTCAACCAGCGCGGCTACTCCGGGCTCGACGTCTCCGGCGGCCTGCTCGCTGCGGCTTACGACAACGGCTCGGCGACGCCCGACGGCA
>CAZTQF010000367.1:0-3937 GCA_964615255.1 uncultured candidatus Brocadiaceae bacterium
AAGAACGTCCGCAAGCCCAAGGGGCTCCCCGCGGGCGCCGTGGTCCCGTCGCAGACCAAGACCGTGACGGCGCACGCGGACCCCGACCGCCTGCGGCGCCTGCTCGACTCCGCAGACGATCGGAGCTGACGGCGCGCTACCATGCGGACATGCGCGGTATCCACCTGACCCTCGCGGCGACCCTGGCCTGCAGCGCGGGCGCTGCCCAGACGAACGGCGCGGCGCTCCCGGACCTCGGCGCCCCCGCGGCAGCACCGCCGGGCGCCCCGGCCGCCACGGCGACGATCCGACGCGACGGGCTGCGCCGGCACGCCTACTGGCTGGCGGACGACGCGCGCGGCGGCCGGCACACCGCCAGTAAGGCCCAGCAGGAGACCGCGGACTACATCGCACAGCACTTCAAACAGCTCGGTCTGAAGCCGCTCGGCGACAAGCGGAAGTTCCTGCAGCACTACCCGATCGAGCGCCTCGTGCTGCACAAGTCGACCGGGCTCACGTTCGGCGAACACCGGGTCCGCGGCGAGGGCTTCGCCGTCCTCCACAGCAGCGACACCGACAAGGTCAGCGTGAAGGGCAAGCTGCTCTCGTGCGGCAACGGCGCCGAGCTGCCCAGCAGCGTCAAGGGGCGGGTCCCGGTCGTCGTGCTCGACCGCGGCGCGACCCGCGGCGGCGTCGGCGGCGACCTGCAGGCGGTGCAGCGCTACGTCCAGCTGTCGCGCCAGCTGCGGCGCGCGGGCGCGAAGGCCGCGATCGTCTGCCTGCTCGAGGACGGCGGATCGCTCGCCAACACCCTCAACTACCGGGGGCTGATGCCCGACCACGGCGTCATGAGCTTCGGCCAGCCGGCGCGCCCGCCGGTCGAGCTGCCGCTGTTCGTGCTCAACCGGCTCCACAGCGAGGCGCTGATCGCCCACATGGCCGAGCAGAAGGCCACGGCGACCCTCAAGATCCAGGTGCAGCGCGAGCGCAAGGCGCGCGCAGCGAACGTCTGCGCGGTGCTCGAGGGGACCAGCAAGAAATCGCAGGCCGTGGTGATCTCCGCGCACCATGACCACGTCGGCACGCGCCTCGACGGGGACCGCTTCAACGGCGCCGACGACAACGCTTCGGGCACCGCCGGCCTGCTCGCGCTCGCCGAGGCCTTCGCGGCGGCCGACGAGCGACCGGCGCGCTCGATCGTGTTCCTATCGGTGAGCGGCGAGGAGCTGGGGCTGTGGGGCTCCGCCTACTACGCCGACAACCCGACGTGGCCCAGAGACCGGATCGTCGCGAACGTGAACATCGACATGATCGGGCGCGCCGGCCGCGACGGCGACACCTTGCAGATGCAGGTCACGCCGAGCTACGCGCACCCCAAGTACTCGACCCTGGTGCGCGACGCCGTCGCGCTCGGCGAGAAGTTCGGCGTCGCGTTTCAGAGCGGTGACACCTACTACCAGCGCAGCGACCACTACAACTTCGCCAAGAAGGGCATCCCGGTGGTGTTCTTCTGTGACGGCGAGCACCCGGACTACCACCAGGTCACCGACCACGCCGACAAGCTCGACTACGCGGCCATGGAGGCCATCACGCGGCTCGCCTACTGGACCGCGTGGCGCGCGGCCGACCAGAAAGAGCCCATCCGAGAGCTGGGCGCGCAGCCCGGCTGGTAGGCCCGCGCCGCGGCCGCGCTACCAGGAAGGCTCGCGCATCCGCAGGTCGTCGCGCGTCCCGAACTCCCGGTCCGGCCCCGCGCTCTTGGCCTGCCAGAGCTGCTTGCCGGGGCGCAGCTCGACGCGGTAGGGCGTCCCCCACGGATCGACGAACGGCCCCGCGTAGACCGGCTCACCGCCCTCCGCCAAGCCGCGGAGCTGCGTGACGTCGGCGGGCGGCGCGGTGCGGGCGCCGCGCTGCGCGCGCCAGGCCGCCCCGACCTTCGCGAGCCGGAGCAGCTGGAGCTTGCAGGCGCGACGGGCGGCGACCTCGTCCTTGGCGCCACCGCCGTCGGACCGCGGCGTGCAGTCCCACGCCTGCAGCCAGTCGTGACCGACCTTGCGGAACCCCATGTCCTCGACCAGCCGCCGCTCCATGTGCGGCAGGTGCGCAGCGCCATAGTAGATGCCCAGGCGCTTGTGCCCCTTCTTGAGCTCGCGCGCCAGCACCTTGAGGCACTTCTCGTTGCGCCCTTCCAGCAGGGTCGAGCCGTCGCCGCCCGCGGCCATCAGCTCCATCTGCTCCAGCTGCTGCGCGAAGGACATGCGCATCATGTGGCGGCCCTCGCCGGTGCGGAACGCCTTGACGAGGTCAACCTCGGCCGCCGCCGCGGCGCCCGAGGCCGCTGCGCTGCGCCGCTGCTCGTTCGCGCCGTCCACCATCATTCGATACATGATCGACAGCAGGCTCTCGCCGCGCTCGGCCATGCTCGACTGGAACTCCTGCGGCGTCATGTCCGCGTGCACGAAGTTCGCCGCCTGGTAGTCGATCTCGTCGAGCTGGAAGCTCAGCTGCAGGCCGTTCTTCATCGCCTGCTGCAGCGCGCCTATGGGGTTGAAGCCTGCTCGCTCGCGGTCCTTGGACGGCCGCACGTCCTCCTCGCTGACCAGCTCATAGAGCAGCACGTCGCAGCCGCGGAACGCCGCGTTGAGCGCTTCGTAGCAGGCGCGGTCGGCGATGTGAACAGCGCCGTAGAGCACCACCTCGACGCCGTCCCGCTCATAGGTCGTGACCGCGGTGTCGAAGTGGCCGCCGTCGCCGACCTTGACGAACCGGGCGAAGTCGCTCGGGGTCGCGGTCGCGCCGTCCGACGGCTTCGCGGGGGCGACCTCTTCCTGGGCGGCGGCGCCGCCGGCAGCCGACAAGGCCAGGGCGAGGGAGAGCGTTCGGATCGCGCGCATGCGGGGATGATCCGCGCTGTCCTGCGCACCTGCAAGGCCGGGGCCTCAGCGGCCGGCGCTGACGCCGCCTGCCGTCCCCCACTCGAGGACCTGACCGGCGCCGAGCAGGCGCTCGCGCAGCGCGTCGTAGGGGACGTCCTGCACGGCGCAGTCGCGCTCGACGGCCAGCGCTGCTGCGAAGGCCGCCGACTCCGCCAGCACCATGAAGACAGGCTCCATGCGCACCGACCCGAACGCGATGTGCGACGCGCTCAGCGCGACCGGCACCAGCAGGTTGTCTGCGTCCTCGAACTGCGGCGTCAGCGCCCGGTAGGAGATCCCGTAGGGCGCCGGAACGCGCACCTGCACGTCGCCCTCGTTGCGCGCGGCGCCGCTGTCGTCGACGTACCGCTGCGTGTTGTGGCTGTCCATCGCGTAGGCGCCCATGCCGACCGGGTCGTGCGCGACCCGGCGTCCGATGCAGTGGTGCTCGGTGACGACCGCCTCCCCGACGAGCCTTCGGCCCTCGCGGACGTACAGCATCGGCGGCCAGTGGCCCGTGGCGACGAACTCGTCCGCCGCGGGCCCGTAGGACGAGAAGTGCCCCCGGATGTCGGCGGGCACGCGCGGGTGGTTCGCCAGCGTCCACATCAGGCCCTGCTGATAGCGGAGGTGCTCCCGGTACAGCGCCTCTCGCGCGGCGTACGAGCCCTCGGGCCAGCCGTCGCTGCCCCCGAGGTAGTCGGTGGAGAAGGCGCCGTTGTTGTTGCTGTCGGTCTTGCGGTTCGGCACCGCCACCGGGTGCCAAGGTCGCAGCGTGCTGCCGGCCTCGAAGTAGCGCAGCAGGAGCTCGTACTCCGCCGGGTCGTAGCCGGCGGGCTTGGGCCAGGGCACGCGGTTTCCAGGGTGGTCGGTGGCGCACATGCGCAGGCAGTAGGCCTGGACGCGGCGGTCACGCTGTCCCTGGGCTCCCGGGCCGCCGGCGTGCACGTGCGCCAGCAGCCCGCTGGCCGGATCGCCCGGGACGACGAACGGATCGACCCGGACCGTGAACTGGTGCTTGTGCGCGCGCGCGGTCTGCACGC
>CAZTQF010000368.1:0-3934 GCA_964615255.1 uncultured candidatus Brocadiaceae bacterium
CCAACGCGATCTGCTGCTGACGACGTCGGCCAAGCGCGGCGACGAGGTCGAGGCCCGCGTCGACCTGTTCTGTGCCGCCGAGGACGGCAGCTGGCCGGCGCGACGGACGGCGCGGCTCCGCATGCAGCCGCTGGGGCTCCCGCCGCAGCTGGTCGACGCCGACGGCGACGGCCGCGACGACCTCGTCTGCGTCACGATCCGGGTCGCGTCGATGCGCGACTTCACCGGCAGCGAGAAGCGCACGCTCGACGCACAGCTGACCGTGTTCGGCTGCGACGGCGACCGCTTCCAGAAGCCGCCCAAGCTCAACGTCGCGATCGAGCTCGGGACCGGCGGCCGCCGGTCGCGGCAACCGTTCTTGCGGGTGCGCCCCGGCAAGAAGGGCTTCCCCGGCGACGTGCTGCTGCGCGTCGACGGCGCCGTCGAGCGACGCCTGCTCGGACGGCAGGGTGACCGCCTACGGCTCGCGGACGCTGACGCGAGCGTGCCCGCCGCAGCAGGCACCTCGGTGCAAAGCGCTGACCGGATCGGCGACGAGCTGCTGCTGCGCAGCGGCGACGAAGTGCGCCACGTGAGGTTCCGCCGATGAGGGCGCGCACGGTCTGGCCGGCCCTGCTCGTGACCGCGTGCCTGAGCGCGCAGGCGCAGGTCGTCGCCCGCGCCGAAACCGACGACGTCCTGGACCAGCAGCTGGTCGACACCGACGGCGACGGCAGCGAGGAGTTGATCGTGCTCAAGCGTGACCGGCTGGTCCGCTACGCGCTGGGCGAGGGAGGCTGGGAAGCGCGCGGCGAGCTCCGGATCGCGACGCCGGCGCACACGCTGGTCGCGCTCGCGGACGTCCTGCCGACGCCCGGCGCCGAGGTCGTCACCTGCGATCCGCGGCGCACCGAGGCGCGCGCGTGGGGCGGCGCGGCGACGGTCGTGCTCGCGCGCCGGGGCCGCTTCCGGCTGCGGGTGGATCATCCGCAGTTCTCGCCGTTCGTGCGCGACCTGAACGACGACCGCCGCCTCGACCTGATGATCCCGACGCTGCAGGGCGTGGTGCCGTTCCTGCAGGAGGGCCGCGGCGAGGACGGCGCGCCCGACTTCGTGCGCCTGCCGGCGGTCCCCGTGCGCGCGTCGGTCGCGATCGACCCCGGCAGCCGCGGCCTCGACCAGGAGCTCGTCGGCAGCGTGCGCATCCCGCAGATCGACACCGAGGACCTCAACGGCGACGGTCGCCCCGACATGCTGACGCGCGACGGCGACCTGCGGTCGTTCCACCTGCAGCGCGAGGACGGCGCGTTCGACGCGCCGATCCAGGTCGACATCTCGCAGTTCGTCGACAGCACGCCCAAGGCCTCGCTCGAGCTCGGCAGCACCGCCGTGCTCGGCGACCGCCAGCAGATGCGGCGCGGCGACGTCAACGGCGACGGCGTGCCGGACTTCGTCATCGCCCACCGCCGCAAGCTGTGGACGTTCCTCGGCGGCGCGGCGGGGCCGCAGTTCTCCAAGGCGCGCACGCAGGCCGTGGCCGACGACGTGACCGCGCTGCTGCTCGTCGACCTCGACGAGGACGGTCGCCAGGACCTGCTGACCTTCCGCGTGCAGGTGCCGGGGCTGGCGTCGCTAGTGCTCGGGCTGGTGCGCTCCGTCGACGTCGACGTGCGCGCAGTCGGCTACGCGAGCGCGCAGGACGGCTTCGAGAAGAAGCCGCGCTGGCGCCGCACGGTGACGCTGCGGGTCCCCCCGCTGCTGTCGCTGCTCAGCCGCCAGGACGAGCTCGTCGCGCGCTTCAACGGCGCGATCCAGGAGGCCCGCATCTCGGCGCGCGGCGCGTTCGTGTCTGCAGCCGGCGATGACCTGGTGCTGGTGCGCGACGACGACTCCGTCGCAGAGCTCTACGACGACGTCCCCCCGGCGCCGCAGCTCGACTCCAAGGACGGCGTCGCCTTGATGCGCCGGCTGCTGTTCGAGGACGAGGACACCGTCTTCGACATCGACCGGGTGTTCGGGCTCATCTCCGGCTTCGTGTCGCAGATGTCCGACCAGCCGATCGGAGACCGCGCGGCGCGCGCAGAGTGCCAGCTGCGCGACCCCAAGCAGTGGCGCCTGGTGATGCTGCGACGCGCCGAGCTCGACGGGGAGGCCGGCGACGAGCTGCTCGCCGGCTACGAGTCCCAAGACGGCGCGCGGCGGCGCGCCTACGACGTGATCCGCTGGCGCTGACGGCCGCTGCCGCTAGCGGTTCTTGAGGTACCACAGCTCGGCCTTGCGGACCGCGCTCCGGTTGTCGTCCCGATCGGCGTCCGGGTCGAACCCGAAGCGCTCGCCGACGACCGCGTCCAGCACCTTGGCCGCCACCTGGCGCTGCGGCGCCACGTCGCTGCGCATCGCGCGGACGACCTCGGGCATGGCTGCCTTGCCCTTGTTCGCGAGCTGGCGCGCGCACTCGTCGACCTCCGCGGGCTTCGAGCGCACCCCGATGTTCACCAGCCGCACGATCCGCGTGGTGATCGGACCCGCGTACTTCTGGAACTTGCGCCGCAAGAACAGCACCGCGAACGCCGTCGGCACGCTGTCGCCGCGGCCCTTGGAGATGTGGTGGCCAGGGTGGCCGTCGTGCCGGCTCTGCCAGCCGCCGCCAGGAAGCTGGCGCTCGACGAGCATCTCGGCGCCCTTGGCGTACCAGTCCGTCTTGCCGCCGACGCGCACCACGTCGCAGAGGATCGCCGCGCGCTCGAGGCCGTAGTGGAAGTAGTAGGACCAGCGCACAGCTTCGGCGCCGATCGCGTCGGCGTGGTTCGCGAGCCACGCCCAGCCCCTGTCGAGCTGCGCGTCGAGCTCCGCGGACAAGCGCCTGGAGCCGCCGAGCGCCTGCCTGCAGACGGCGAGCACCGCGATCCCTGCGGCCGTCATCGACGGATACGGCTCCCACGTCGACTGCCGCGGCGCATAGCAGAAGCCGCCGTCCGGCGCCTGCTGTGCTGCGACCGTGCGCGCGAGCTTGGTCCACACTTCCTTTCGCACGGTCAGGCCCATCGCCGCGGCCGCGCGCAGACCGAGCGCGCCGTACTGCGTGTTGCTCAAGTCCCACGTGCTCGGCCGCTCGTAGTACTGGAACGCGCCCTGCGGACTCCGGTGCGCCAGCAGCGACGACAGGTCTCTTCGGGCGAGCCGCTCGCGATCAGGAAACGTCGAGCACGCCTCGAGCACCAGCAGCCGGAGCGCGAGGTCGTAGGTCTGGCTGGGCTTCGCCTTGCCGAGCCTGGCGAGCGCGCGCTGGAGCGGCGCCCGGTCCGGATCCATGCCGTCGTGGAGCCCCGCGAGGCACAGGAGCGCCAGCTCGCCGGGCCGGGTCCCGCTGCGGCGCGCGTCGTCGAGGTGCTCCGACAGCGCCGGCCGCGCGTCCGCGAGCGCGCGCTGGATCTGTCGCTGCAGGTCCTCGTCCTGCCCGACGCAGGCGCCCGCCGCAGAGGCGGCGAGGATCCAGCTCGCGAGTCGCACCGACATGGCCGAGACATCATAGTCGTGCCCCCGGCGCCGGTTGCATCCGTGGATGCGACGCGCCCGAACACCGTCGAGAATGCGCATCGCCGTCACCGGAGCCAGCGGACTCGTGGGAAGCGCGCTCTGCCGCGCGCTCGCGGCCGACGACCACGAGGTGGTGAGGCTGGTCCGACGCGCCAGCGCCGCCCCCGACGAAGCGCGCTGGTCGCCACAGACCGGTGAGGTCGACGCGGCAGCGCTCGGGGCCGTCGACGCGGTCGTGCACCTCGCCGGCGAGAACGTCGCGGGCGGCCGGTGGACCGCCGCGCGCCGCGCGCGCATCCACGCGAGCCGCGGCCCGGCGACCGAGCGGCTCTGCCGCGCCCTCGCGGCGCTGCCGCAGCCGCCCAAGGTGATGGTCAGCGCCAGCGCCACCGGCGTCTACGGCGACCGCGGCGACGAA
>CAZTQF010000369.1:0-3932 GCA_964615255.1 uncultured candidatus Brocadiaceae bacterium
TGAGCCCTTCGGGCACGTCGCCGCGCACGATGCGCTGCGCGAGGCCTTCGGCGATGGCGGTCTTGCCGACGCCGGGTTCGCCGATCAGAACGGGGTTGTTCTTGGTCTTGCGGGAGAGGATCCGGATGACGCGCCGGATCTCGTCGTCGCGACCGATGACCGGGTCGACCTTGCCTTGGCGGCACAGCTGGACCAGGTCGCGGCCATAGCGCTCGAGCGCCTCGTAGGTCGCCTCGGGGTTCGCGCTCTGCACCCGCTGGTTGCCGCGCACCTCCTTGAGCGCCGACAAGAACCGCGCCTCGTCGATCGCGAACACCTCGAACAGCTCATGAACGTCGCCCTTGGCGGTCGCGAGCAGCGCCAGGAACACGTGCTCGACCGAGACGTATTCGTCCTGCATCTGCTGCGCCTTCTGCTCGGCGAGCTGGAGCGCCTGCGCGAGCTCGGGCGTCAGGAAGATCTTGTCGGGCTGGTAGCCCGCGCCCGACACCTTGGGCTGCTTGCGCAGCTCGGCCTGCAGGCCGCCGGTGACGGCGTCGACCGGGACGTCCATGCGCTCGAGCAGCCGGCGGATCAGGCCGTCGGCCGGCTCGATCAAGCCGAGCAGCAGGTGGCGAGCGTCGAGCTGCTGATGGCCGAACTCGACGGCCTTCTGCTGGGCGGCTTGCAGGGCTTCCTGCGACTTCTGGGTGAGCTTGTTCATGTCCATCGGCGTTCTCCTGGGTTGATGATGGAACCCGAGCGAACGGCGTGCCGAGCCAAATAAGAAGTCGCTAACCTATATATTGAAAAGGTTTACGATCCATCCCCGCTCCTGCAGATCAACGTGGCGAGGTGCCAGATTGGCATGAAAAAGGGATGGGTGCCAAGTTGGCACTCATCCCTGGAGGCGGAAGCGCTCGAGCCTGCTCAGCTGGCCTCGGCATGCGCCCTGCGCGCGCCCGGCAGCCACTCGAGCAGGCCGCGCCAGGTGCGCGCCAGCACGAACGCCGCGCCGACGAACACCGCCAGGGCCATCGCGAACAGCTGTCCGCCGTCGTCCTGGACGACGATGCCCAGCGCGGTCAGGTGGAAGAAGATCGCGCCGCTGATCACGCCGAGCGACATCGCAGCTCCCGCCGCGGCGAACCGGCGCCCGGGGATCAACAGCAGCGCCCCTGCGATCAGCTCGGCGACGCCGCTGCCGATGCGGCCCCACGGCTCCATCCCGACGGTCTCGAAGATGTAGACCGACTCGGGCGCGGCGGTGAACTTGAAGATCAGGGTCTGCAGCAGGATGGCCGCGACGACGACGCGCGCGATCCAGGTGAGGCGATGGGAGGTCATGGTCGGGGCTCCGTTGGAAGTGGACCGACGCTGATACGGCGCTGCGCGCGGATCGGTCCGAGCGCCTGGGGAAATATGCCGGCGCGGCCGCTCAGACCCGCAGGTCGCCCGCCATGCCCTCGAGGTCCACGCCGTCGAGGCGGGGCGCGACCTCCTGCGCGACGAACGCGTCGACCTGCTCGGCGCAGCGGCCGACGAAGCGGCTGGGCTGCATCAGGTCCGGGAGCCGGTCCTTGATCGCCGCGAAGCTCGGGTCGGCGGCGATCAGCTCCATCAGCGGGTTCGGCTTGCCCTCGGCCTTGACCGCGTGCGCGGCCGCGCGGCTGTGCACGCGCACGCGCTCGTGCAGGTCCTGGCGGTCGCCGCCGGCCTCGACGCCGGCCATCAGGATCTCCTCGGTGGCCAAGAACGGCAGCTGCTCAGAGAGCTTCTTCTCGATCACCTTGGGGTAGACGACCATGCCCTTGGTGACGTTCTCGATCAGCATCAGGATGCCGTCGATCGCGAGGAACGACTCGGGCAGGGCGATGCGGCGGATCGCAGAGTCGTCGAGGGTGCGCTCGAGCCACTGCGTCGCGGCGGTGTGCGCGCTGGTGTTGGCCGCCTCGATGACGTAGCGCGCCAGCGAGTTGACGCGCTCGCAGCGCATCGGGTTCTTCTTGTAGGCCATCGCCGAGCTGCCGATCTGCTTGGACTCGCTCGGCTCCTCGATCTCACCCTCGTGCGACAGCAGCCGCAGGTCGTTGGCGAACTTGCTCGCCGACTGCGCGATCGACGACAGCGCCTGGTGGATGGTCCAGTCGACCTTGCGGGTGTAGGTCTGGCCGCTCACCGGGATCGACTGGTCGAAGCCCATGCCCTGCGTGACGAGGCGGTCGAGCTCTTCGACCTTCTGGTGGTCGCCGCCGGCCAGCAGCAAGAACGTCGCCTGCGTGCCGGTCGTGCCCTTGACGCCGCGGAACGGCAGCCACTTCGCGACGCGGCGCACCTCGTCGAGGTCCAGCGCCAGGTCCTGCGCCCACAGGCACGCGCGCTTGCCGACGGTGACCGGCTGCGCGACCTGGAAGTGCGTGTAGCCCAGGCACGGCTGGCTGCGCCACTCCTCGGCGAAGCGCGACAGGTTGTGGATGCACGCCGCCAGCCGACGCTCGAGCAGCCGCAGCGCCTCGCGGTAGATCACGAGGTCGCCGTTGTCCGTCACGAAGCAGCTGGTCGCGCCGAGGTGGATGATCGGCTTCGCCGCAGGCGCCAGCTCGCCGTAGTGGTGCACGTGCGCCATCACGTCGTGGCGCAGCTCTTTCTCGAGCGCGGCGACGCGGTCCCAGTCGAAGGTGTCGCGGTGCTCCTTGAGCTCTGCGATCTGCGCTTCGGTGACCGGGAAGCCGAGCTTCTGCTCCGCCTCGGCGAGGCAGATCCAGAGGTCCCGCCACGCCCCGTGGCGGGAGCGCGGCGAGAACAGGCGAGCCATGTCGCGGCTCGCGTAGCGTTCGATGAGGGGGTGGTCGAAGCGGTCGCCGCGTTCCATGCGGCTATCCAACAGGAGCGGCGACCCCGACGCCACGGTCAGTAGCGCACCCAGACGCGGCGCTGCTGCGTCTCATAGCGAGCAGGCACCCAAACCCGCTCGCAGGTCGCCGGAGTGATCACGGCCCAAACGCGCCGGCCGCAGCCGTCCAGGACCCAGCCGTGGACCGCGGGCACCGTGCGCGTCTGCCACGAACCGGGCACGAGCGCGCGCTCCCAGCAGACCTCCCAGCGGCCGAAGCTCAGCGGCCCGCGCGCACAGACCACACCGCCGCGCTCCGACAGCCCGCGGCCGACGGCGCGAGCGGCGACCCGCAGGTGGGCGCGGCGCGCGACGTAGTGAGCCGCAGGGCGCGGCGTGGCAGCCGGGCCGCTGCGCGACGCACCCTGGCGCACGCGCTGCGCCGGAGCCGAGAGAGCCAGCCCGATCAGGGCTGCCGACAGCAAGAGGAGCTGCTTCATGACGGCCCGCACAGCGCAAACGCCGGGCCGCTGATGCGTCGAGGTGCGACAGATCCGCGCGCGTCGCGAAGTTCTCGTCAACGCGACAGGCGGTGTCCCCTGCGGGCTGCATCAGCCCAGGTAGGTCGCGGACAGCACGCCGAACATCGCAAGACCCGCGGCGAGCAGCGCCGCGCCGCGCCACCGTCCGGGGACGCCGAGCACGCCGCGCAGCAGCGAGACCGCCAGCGCCGCGCCCGCCGCGTCGGAGACGAGGTCGAACGCCGAGCAGTCGCGGCCGGGGACGTAGGACTGGTGCAGCTCGTCCACGACCCCGTAGGCCGCGGCGATGCTCCAAGCGCCGATCGACCGCATGCGCTGCGGCGCGCGCACCGGCCGGCGCGACCACGCCAGCCAGGCCGAGCCGGCGATGCAGGCATAGGCGACCACGTGCATCGCGTTGTGCGCGAGCGGGCCGCCGATCCGCGGGAGCCCGTCAGTGGCCGTCCTCGACGACGACCACCAGAGCGCGCCCATGCCCGCGACGGGGACACACCACCGCACCGCGCTCGGCACGCGCAGCCAGCCGTCGACGACACGGTCCACCAAGCGCTCGCTCACGAGTGCTGGATGCGGCCCGA
>CAZTQF010000370.1:0-3928 GCA_964615255.1 uncultured candidatus Brocadiaceae bacterium
GCTCCTGCAAGGGGACCTTCATCGAGCAATGGGGGACTTCCGCAAAGCGATCAAGGTCTACGGCAGCGCGCGGACCCCGTCGGGACTCGACCGCATCGCCGAGCTTTTGTCCGAACACCCCGGCGTGGTCGAGCCGCGCGAGCTGCTCGCGTCTTGTCCGACCCGCGGGGCGCTGCTGCTTGTCGCGCGAGAGCTGGCGCGCTCCGGCGAGCGAGAGCGCGCGGCCCGCGCCGCCCGCATCGCGGGCGAAGCGCTGGGGCCGACGCCCACGGTCTGCGCGGTGCTCGCCGAGGTCCTCGAGCTGCTCGGAGACGACCGCAACGCACAGGACCTGCGGGAACAGACCATCACCCGGTTGCTGCGCCCGGCCGATTCGGGGCCGCCAGGAGCGCCGCACGATGAGGACGTCCGGCCGCGCGCTGAGACCGGCGGCTAGGTGGTGCCGGAGGCGGGACTCGAACCCGCATGAGTTGCCTCGCAGCTTTTTGAAAGCTGTGCGTCTGCCAATTCCGCCACTCCGGCGCGGAGCCGCGGGAGCCTAGAGGCGCTTCCGCCCTCAATCAACCTCGCGACGCGGCCCAGCGCCCAGCTGCACCACGCCATGCGCCTGCGTGCGGATCCACCCGACGCGAACGCCGGCCTCGAGCACGTCGCGCGCTTGCTCCAGGTCGCAGCCCAGCCGCTGCTGGAGCGCGAAGCACAGCGCCTCGCTCGTCACCGAGGCGCGCTCGCTGCCGAGCCCGCGGAACAGCACCGGAAACAGCTCAGGCCCGATACCGGGCAGATCGAACGAGGCGGCGAGCTCTCCCGGGCGGGCGCTCACGTCGCCCGAGCAGCAGGGTTCGGTGTTCGTCCCGCAGGCCCGGCACTGGCCGTGGCCGTGAACCTGGACGACGCCCTGCGTCGATCCGCACCAAGGACATCGCGGCGCCGCCGCGCCGTCGGCTGGTGGCGCGCCCACCGGCTCAGCTCATGGTGACGACGAGGTCCTCGTCGACTTCACTCTGCAGCAGGTTCTGGATGGCCATCAGCGTGCCCGACGTCGAGCTCGGGCAGCTCCCGCAGGCGCCCTCGTAGCGGATGTAGAGCGTCTTGCCCTCGAGGCCCATCACCTGGAGGCCGCCGCCGTCACCGGCCAGCGCAGGGCGCACGCGGTCGTCGAGCAGCGCGTTGATCTGCGCGAGCATCTCGGGGTCGCCGCCCTTGGGGATCGCCGAGAGCGGATCGGCCGGCTCTCCGGCGCTGCCAGCGGCTGCCTCCGCCTGCTCGGGCGGCTCGTGGCTCTCCAGGAGCTTGGTGACCTGCTCGGCGACCGCGCGCCAGTCTGCCTCGGCCGTCATGCTGACGGTGACGAAGTTGTCGCAGAAGAACAGGGTCTCGACCCCGGGCACCGCGAACATGCCCTGCGCCAGCGCGTCGTTCTGGGCCTGCTCCGGCTTGGCGTAGGCCTGGGTCTGGCCGGGCTTGGCCATCGGCTTGTCCATCAAGAACTTGAACGCGTTCGGGTTGGGCGTGGGCTGGATGCTCGTGACCTTCATGACCGGCGAACGATAGCAGGTCCGACGTTCGCAGGCCCGTTTCCGCCCGGACCGCAGCCCATGCGGAGCATCCCCCGTGCCCTGCCGCGCCCGGCGCGGTAGCCTGCAGCAGGCGAGCGGTCGCGCTGTCCGGCACCTATACGGGCGGGACCGGTCTGCCTCAGAGAACGGAGTCGCCCGCCCATGCCTGCTCCTGAATGCGTCGCCTTCTACCTGCCCGGACTCGCGCACCAGCTGGGCAATCTGCTGCTCACGGTGCAGGGCAACGTGCTGCACCTGCAGCCTGACGACCTGGAGCGCGCGCAGCGCTCGCTCTTCGAGGCGGTCGAGCGCGGCGGCGCGAGCCTCGCGATCCTCCGCGCCTGGACCGGCGAAGACTGCAGCCCGCCGCAGGAAGCGTCCCCGCTGCTGGTGCGCCTGATCGAACTCGCCCGCGTCCCGGCGCGCGAGCAAGGACTGACGATCTCCCTGCGTGACGAGCAGCCTGTCGGCGCCTGGGTGTCGACCGATTCCTTCGTCCGGCTGTGCTCCGAGGCGATCTGGCGCGTCGCGTCTCACATTCCTGCAGGGACCGAGGGCGTCATCGGGGTCTCCGCGCAGCCCGCGGACGGCGGCGGCGTCGCCGTTCGGGTGGGCTTCGAGCTCGGCGACGGGAGCCTGCCCTTCCCGCTCGCCTTCGCCCGAGTCGCCGACGAGCTCAGCCCCAGCCTGCGGACCAACGCGTGCCGCGTGGAGGTCTACAGCACCGCGGAGTCTGTGACGCTCGCTTTCGCAGCGCCGCAGCCAGAAGCTTCGCCGGAAGCTTGAGCCCTTCTTAACCTTGCCTTCGCAAAGCGTTCTTAGCGTCCGAGACCTCGTATTCGAGAACCCCTCCTCCAACGCAGACACAGTGGCAAAACCGAAAATCCTGGTCATCGAGGACGAGCCAGACATCCTCGAGGTCATCTCCTACAACCTGGAGAGAGAGGGTCACAAGGTGATCTCTTGTCGCAACGGGGAGCAGGGGCTGAGCCAGATCCGGACGGACAACCCTGACCTCGTGATCCTCGACCTGATGCTGCCTGGGATGGACGGCGTCGAGGTCTGCCAGCAGGTCAAGGCAGACCCCGTGACCCGCTCGATCCCGGTCATCATGGTGACGGCCAAGGGCGAGGAGAGCGACATCGTCCTCGGGCTCGGGATCGGCGCCGACGACTACATCGCGAAGCCGTTCAGCCCCCGCGAGCTCGTCGCGCGCGTCAAGGTCGTGCTGCGCCGGGGAGCGCTGCGCGAAGAGAGCGGCGGTCGCGAGCGCGTCGTCCGGGGAGCGCTGACGGTCGACCTCGGCCGCTTCGAGGCGCGCATCGAGAGCGCCCTGATCAACCTGACGCCCACCGAGATGCGCCTGCTGCACTTCCTCGCCTCGCACCCAGGACGCGTCTTCCCGCGGGCTCACCTGCTGAGCCGCGTGATCGGCGAAGACGCGATCGTAACCGACAGGAACATCGACGTGCATGTGCGAGCGCTCCGTCAAAAGCTCGGCGAACACAGCGCAGTCATCGAGACCGTCCGAGGTGTCGGCTATCGTTTCGCAGAAGCCACGGCCTGAGGCTGCGCGCCGCGCGGGGCGGCACGCACCCAGCGTCGCGTCGGCAGCAGCGGCAGCGGTAGCTTGGTGATGATCTGGGAACCTGTGCTCGTGCTGGTCGCCGCCGCTTGCGGCGTCGCGTGGCGGCGCGCCGAAGGCGTCCGGCAGGCGACCACGGCGCGGTGGCGCGGCACCGAGGCCGAACTCACGGAGTCGCGCGCACATGCCGCGAGGATGGCGGCTGGGCTCGCGGGCGCCAGCGACGCGCTGATCGTGCTCGACCAGCACCTGCAGATCGTCGCCAGCAACCCTGCTGCGCAGGAGATGGCCGGCAGGGACACGCCGGCACTCGACGGGGCGCGGCTCACGGACGTCGAGCTCCTGGGACGGCTGGAACACGCCGTCAAGGAGAGCTGCGAGCGACAGGCCACCAACTACCTCGAGATCGAACACGTCGAGCCCCCGCATCCAGCAAGGCTGCTGGCGGTGCGGATCCATCCGCTCGGCGCGCTCGGCGCGGTGGTCGGCATCGACGACCAGAGCCGCATCAAGCAGCTGGAGTCGCTTCGTCGGGACTTCGTCGCCAACGTTTCGCACGAGCTCAAGACGCCGCTGACCGCGATCAAGGGCTTCGTCGAGACGCTGCAGGACGATCCTGAGATGCCGCCGGAGACGCAGGCTCGTTTCCACGACAAGATCGCGCGGCAGACCGAGCGCCTCGCGACCCTCGTCGCCGACCTGCTCACGATCTCGAGGCTCGACGACGACAACAGCCCAACCGCCGACGAGCCTGTGGACATGGTCGCCGTGCTTCGCGAGACGG
>CAZTQF010000371.1:0-3926 GCA_964615255.1 uncultured candidatus Brocadiaceae bacterium
CTCGATGGCGGCCTCGACGAACACGTCGCTCGGGACCTGGCGCCCGTCGCGCCCCGTGGGCAGCTGGGGGAACGCGTAGAACGCGCCCTCGGGCCGCGAGAGCCGGAACGCCGGGTGCATGCGCTCGACGAGCATGTCTCGCTTGCCGCGGTATTCCTCGCGGTAGGGCGTGATGTCGATGTCGGGCATCGCCTCGAGCAGCGCGTGCTGGAACGGCGCCGGCGCGCATACGAACGAGAACTGCTGCAGCGTCTTGAGCGCGTCCAGCACGGCGGCCGGCCCGGTCGCGTAGCCCATCCGCCAGCCCGGGACGCCGTAGGTCTTGCTGAACCCGCCGAGCTGGATGCAGCGCTCGGTGAACTGCAGCGGGGACGCGTAGTCCTCGGCGTAGCAGAACAGGTCGTAGATCTCGTCGCTGATCACCCACGCGCCGACGGAGTCCGCGAGCTCACAGACGCGCTGCACCTCGTCGCGCGTCAAGAGGCCGCCGGTCGGATTGCTCGGCGAGTTGACGAACACGACCTTGGTCTTGTCCGTAACCAAAGCGGCGAGCTGCTCCAGGTCGACGCCGAACCGCTCGCCGTCCGCAGCGGGGTAGGTGTCGTAGTACTTGACCGTCGCGCCGCAGATCGCCGCGAGGTGCTTGTACATGACGAAGTAGGGGTCGGGCAGCAGGATCTCGTCGCCGGGATCGAGCAGGCAGAGGAACGAGAGCATCAACCCGCCGCTCACCCCGCTCGTCAGGAGGCACGTCTCCGGGCGCACGCCCAGACGATGCTCGACGTCGGCCAGGACGGCGTCGTTGAGCGCCGGCAGCCCTTGCGTGACCGTGTAGCGGTTGTGGCCGGCCCGCATCGCCTTGCACGCGGCCTCGACGAGCGCCTCGGGCGGGTCGTAATGGGCCTGGCCGATCGACAGGTTGATCGGATCTTCCATCGAAGCCATCAGCTCGAAGATCCGGCGGATCCCGCTCGGCTCGATGCCACGCGCGCGGCGCGACAGCCCGATGTCGTCAGCAGCCACGGAGGGTCTCTGGGGTCAGCGAGGTCTGGAGATGCAAACGGCTCGCCACCATCGACGAGCCGCAGGGCGTCCGCTCGGCGCGATGCGATGAGCGGGAGGGTCGGACCGAAGGAGCGGGGGCGCTACTTGCCTTCCTTCTCTTCCTTCTTGTCCTTCTTCTTCTTCTTCTTGGTCACGACCTTGAACTTGGTGCGGACCTTCGGGAGGCCGTTGACGCCGTCTTCCTCGGTCCAGCGGCCGGCCTTCTTCAGCACGGCGAGACGCTCGACGCGCGTCCAGACGTTTCGTTGGCCGGCGCCGGTGCCCTTGGAACGGAGGCTGCTGTGGATCGACATGAGTTGCTCTTCGGATAGGTCGCGCCTGAGCTCAGGCGCGAAATCGGGGCGAGGAGTCTACTGGATCGAGTAGCTCTGTGGCCAGTCCGTTTCCGCCCGAGAGCGACGGAAGTCCTGATCGGGCACGTCGTCCGGCAGGTTGAGCAGCACCGCGCGCGTGTGGTCGCGCTCAGCGTCGCCCTCGTAGTAGACGACCGTCACCCACAGACCCTCGCGCCACTCACGGCATCGAGACTTCGGCAAGCCGTTTTCCGATAAATACTTAGCGAGGTCGGAGGCACGCTGCCGGGCGCGCTGTTCGGTGCGGTCCGGGTCGTCGGGGACGACCGCGTAGGCCGACACCACGAAGCCGAACTCGGCGAGCTTGGCGTCCTCGTGCATGAACCCTGGCCGCTGCGGGGCGCGGGCCTGCAGCGGATCCCCGCCCCCCGCGCCGCCGACGCGCTCTCCGAGCACGAAGCCGCCGCCAAAGGCGCCGACGAGGCCGCACGCGAACAAGATCGTCGAGACCGAGGCCCCACGCTGCTTGCTGCGGCCGCCCTTGCTCCGGCCAAGCAGGCCGTCGACCGTCCGCAGCAACGTGGACCAGAGGCTCTTCTTGGAGCCGCGAGAACGAGACTTGCTGCGCGAACCCAGCAGCATCGCGATGTCGCTTGTCTTGCGCACCGAACCACCCCCTGCGCCTCATCGGGCGCTCCGCCCCTCACGGGACGAGGACCAGCTGACCTTGAACTGCCCGTCGGAGCGGGCAGACCGAACGACCACAGTCGACCAAACTGCGGTCCGCTGCACCGTAGCGCCGCGCGACGCGAGGCGCAAACGTCCTGGCTCTGGATTCGGCGCGCTGCCGCCGACCGCGGGATCATCCCTCTGCGATCTGCAGCAGCAGCTGCAGCACCTGGGGCTCCCCGCCTTCTCCGACCTGCACGAGGTAGTCGCGAGCAGCCTGCCGCGCGGCGTCCGGTTCGCCCCGCTTCTGGAGCGTCAGCGCGAGCAGGTAGACCTGCCGGCCCGCGTCCTGGGCGTGCTGCTCCTGCCACGAGATCGCCTGGCGGCACAGCCGCTCGACCTCGGCGACGTCGCTGCCTTCCTGGCGGTGCAGCGCGGTCGCGAGCAGCCACGAGGCCCAGTGCTGCTCCGGGTCGAGCTCGAGGCAGCGTCGGAACGAGGCGACCGCCGCGTCGACGTCACCGACTTTCAGCTGCTCTACGCCCTGCGCCTCGAAGCGGCCCCAGAGCAACGCGAGCTGCTCCCGAATCGCTTGCCCGTCGAAGTCCGCCGGCGCGGCGTCGAGGCAGCGGCGCCACGCGCGGGCAGCGCCGTCGAGGTCCTTGCGGAGCAAGCAGTCGTAGCCGAGCGCCGCGCGGCTGGTCGCGAGCTGTCGACGCGCGTCCTCGAACTCCGGCAGCAACCCGACCGCCTTGTCGAGGTAGCGCTCGGCGATCGCGTAGCTGCGCTGCTCGTGCGCGAGCTTGCCCATCACGACGAAGGCCTTGGCCTCGTCGGGGTTGAAGCGCAGCGCGTCCTCTACCAGGCGCTTGACCTCACCGCGCTGATCCGGGTCGTTGAGCAGCGTGTAGGCGCGGCCGATCAGCAGATTCGACAGGATCTTGCCGGTGTCGCGGTCCTCGGGCTCGAGCTCCATGTAGGCGACCAGGAACTGCTCGGCCTCCAGCAGCTGGTTGAGCCCGACCAGCGCCAGCGCGACCTCCTGGAGCAGCCTCGGATCCGTTCGCCGGGCGAGCCCCTTGCGGGCGAAGTCGAGCGCGCCGTCATAGAGGCGCTGCTCGCGCATCAGCCGCGCCGCGCCGAGCCACGCGGTCACGTCGTCCGGGCGCAATTCGGTCGCCTTGCGGAAGCAGCGCAGCGCCGACGTGACCCGGTCGCGCGCCTGGTCCCACAGCGCCTGCGCCAGCCACAGCCCCGCGTGGTCCGGGTGCCGCGCGCGCGCCGCCGCGAGCGCTCCGTCGGCCGCCGCGCCGCGCGGGTCGTCGTCCTCGAGCCGCGGCGCCTCGCCGCGCGCGGACCGCGCGAGCAGCTCGGGCTGCAGCGCCTTGAGCTTCCTGGTGGCCGCGAACGCGATCACCTGCGGGTGGTCTGCGGCGCGCTCCTGCGCGGCGGCGAGCAGCTGCTCGGCGGCGGCGTCCTCCCCGTGCAGCTGCAGCGGCTCGAAGGCGTCGAGCTGCGCCTGCAGCAGCTGCTCCGCGGCCTGCTCGCGACGCCGCGCGCTGGACTCGAGCGCCAGCTGGGCGCGCGCCGCGCGCACGGCGGCGCGCGCGTGGTTCGCGGCCGCGCCGTAATCAGCGGTCGCCATCGCGAGCTGCCGTAAGAGCACGCGCGCGCGCAGCTCGTGGATCGGGTAGCGCGCCGCCTTGACCGCCGCGTCGAGGTGCGGCGTCAGACGATCGATCGGCGTGTCCGGTGTTCGCAACCGGTCGTAGACCAGGTTGAGGTGCGCGACCGCGTTCTGCTCCTCGACCGCGAGGCTCGCCTGCCAAAGCGTCGCGTCGTCGCGGAAGTCGTGCGCGCGGCTCGCGCCCAGCCACAGCAGCGGCAGCCCCAGCAGCG
>CAZTQF010000372.1:0-3926 GCA_964615255.1 uncultured candidatus Brocadiaceae bacterium
TGGTTCTGGTGCCACGGCGTGCCCTTGTCCTCGGTGTGCCAGTCGTGCGACATCAGGTGGGTCGGGTTCTGGGCGCCGCCGAGCGAGATGCGCACGTAGTCGTCGAAGGTCGGCTCCAAGGTGCGCCACCAGCCCTCGTAGGCAGCGCGCAGCCTCGCGACGACTTCCCCGTTTGCGGCGGCGACGTCGTCGCGCTGTCCGGGGTCGAGGCGCATGTCGAACAGTTGCGCGCCGTTGACCAGCCGCCAGCGCTGGGTCATGACCGCGGACTTGCGCCACTTGCGCGGGTGCTCGACGCGCTGGGAGTGCACGAACAGGGTGCGCCCGTAGCTCGGCGCGGGCTCGGCGCCGCGCAGCGCGCCCGCGAACGACGCGCCGTCCCCATCCACGACGGGCTCCGGCTTCAGCCCGCACAGCTCCGTCAACGTCGGCATCACGTCGACGTGGGCTGCCAGCGCAGAGACGTCGCGCCCGCCGGCGACGCCGCCCTTGGGCCAGTAGACGAAGAACGGCACGCGGTGGCCGCCGTCGTACTCGGAGCCCTTCTTGCCGCGCATGCCGGCGTTGAAGCCCGCCCACGCGCCGGCTTCGTTCTTTCGCTTGCCTGCGCCGGCGGCGGTGCCGTTGTCCGTGGTGAAGACGAACACCGTGTTGTCCGCGAGGCCGGTGTCTTCGAGCAGCTTGCGCAGCCTGCCGACGTTCTCGTCGATGTTGGTGATCATCCCGTAGAACTTCGCCATCGTCTTCGGCACCCCGGCCTGCTCGTAAGGACCGGAGTAGGACGGATCGACGAGGTAGGGGCCGTGCGGCGCGTTGGTCGACAGGTAGACGAAGAACGGGCGCGCGTCCTCACGCGTGATGAACTCGGTCGCCTGCTCGAACCACACGTCCGTGCAGTAGCCGTCGAACGTGCGCCACGCGCCGTTCACTTCGTAGGTGTCGTCGAAGTAGTCGTTGCCCCAGTAGTCGGGGCCCTGGCCGACGCCGCCGCCGTGGTGCCAGACCACGTGCTCGAAGCCCTGGTCCTGCGGTCGGCACGGCGCGTTGTCGCCGAGGTGCCACTTGCCGAACATGCCGGTCCGGTACCCGTTGGCGGCGAAGCGCTCGGCGAGCGTCACCTCCTCGGTCGACATCAGCGACCGCCCCATGATCGTGTGCCAGACCCCGGTGCGCGTGGAGTAGCGCCCGCTCATCAGCGCGCTGCGGGTCGGCGAGCACGTCGGATCGACGTGGTAGTCGGTCAGCCGGACCGACTCCTTGTGCAGCGCGTCCAGGTGGGGCGTACGGATCATTGTGTTGCCGTGCGCGCCCAGGTCGCCGTAGCCCTGGTCGTCGGTGATCACGAGCACCACGTTGGGGCGCTGCGATGGGGCCGTGGACGCGAGCGCGGCGAGCGTCGAGAAGGTGGCGAGTGCGTGCTTCATGTGGCGGCGGGTGCGAGGATGGCGGCCCCGAGTCTCCCGCAACGCCAGCGTCCATGCACATCCGCGCCCTCGTTTCCCTGCTCGCGATGCTCGCCGCGTCGCTTCCGGCCCAGACGCGTCCGAACATCCTGCTGATCGTCGTGGACGACCAGTCGCCGTTCGACCTCAAGGCCTACGCGCCGGACACGGCCTGCAGGACGCCGGTGATCGATCGGCTGGCAGATCAAGGCACCGTGGTCGACGGGGCCTACCAGATGGGCTCGTGGTCGGGGGCGGTCTGCACGCCGTCGCGGCACATGATCATGAGCGGCCGCACGGTCTGGCACCTGCCCAAGCGCGGCATCCGCGGCGAGCAGCACAACCCCCACTGCCCGGAGGACCTCGCGGGGCAGACGCTGGCGGCGGTGTTCAACCGCGCCGGCTACGACACGATGCGGACCTGCAAGCGCGGCAACAGCTACAAGGCGGCCAACGCCCAGTTCACGGTGGTGCGCGACAAGACCTGCCGCAAGGCGGACGCCCAGAACGGCTCGCCGTGGCACGCCGAGCGCGTGCTCGAGTACCTCGCCGATCGCGAGCAGCGCGACGACCAGGACCCGTTCCTGATCTACCTCGGCTTCTCGCACCCGCACGACCCGCGCTGGGCGCCGGACGAGCTGCTCGCCCACTACGGCGCCGACAACCAGGGGCCGCAGGGTCCGCCGAGCGAGCAGGCGCCGCCGCTGCCGCGCAACTACCTGCCCGCGCACCCGTTCCACCACGGCCACCCGGGCCTGCGCGACGAGGTCAACGTGCAGGGCGTCCTGCGCCGCCGCGACGAAGCGACGATCCGCAACGAGCTCGGCCGGCAGTTCGCGTGCAACGAGAACATCGACGCGCAGATCGGCCGCGTGCTCGCCCGCCTCGAGGCGATGGGGGAGCTCGACGACACCCTCGTCGTCTACACCGCCGACCACGGGATGGCGATCGGCCGGCACGGCCTGCAGGGCAAGCAGAATCTATACGAGCACACGTGGCGGGTGCCGATGATCGTCAAGGGGCCCGGGGTGCCCGCGGGCGCGCGCGTACGCGGCAACGTGTACCTGCTCGATCTGCTGCCGACGCTCTGCGACTACGCCGGGATCACGCCACCCAAGACCGTAGAGGGCCTGAGCATGCGAGCCGTGCTCAGCGGCGAACGGGACGTCTCGCGGGATGTGCTCTACGGCGTCTACGCCGGCGGCACCAAGCCGGGCATGCGCTGCGTGCGCAAGGGCGACTGGAAGCTGATCCAGTACGACGTGCTCGACGGGTCGGTGCGCAAGACGCAGCTGTTCCACCTCGGCGACAACCCGGACGAGCTGCTCGAGCAGCACGCGGTCGACGTGGTGCAGGCGCTGACCGGCAACAAGCCACAGCGCGGCCAGCTCAACCTCGCCGACGATCCGCGCTACGCCGCGCAGCGGCAGGCGCTGGAGGCGCTGCTGCTCGCGGAGATGGAGCGGCTGGACGACCCGTACCGGCTGTGGTGTCAGCCCAAGAAGTAGCCGCGCGCGCGGTCCCGACGGTTGAGCCGCCGGGCCGCGAGCGCGCAGAATCCCACCATGACCTCGGACGACCGCGACGAACCGGCGCCGCCTCGCGCGGCCGAGCGCGTCGTCGTAGACGCCTCGGATCCGGCCGGCATGGCCGCGGCGCTCGTCGCGCCGGGCGCGCGGCTGCGCGCGGGCGGGCTGGTCGCGTTTCCGACCGAGACGGTCTACGGACTCGGGGCCAACGCCCTCGACGCAGCGGCGGTCGAGCGCGTGTTCGTCGCCAAGGGCCGGCCGGCCTACAACCCGCTGATCGTGCACGTCGACGCGGTCGAACGCGTGACCGCGGTAGCGCGTGAGCTGTCACCGCTGGCGCGTCGGGTCGCGGATCGCTTCTGGCCGGGGCCGCTGACGCTGGTGCTCCCCAGGCGGCCGGAGGTGCCCGACGTGGTGACGGGCGGGCTCGACACCGTCGGCGTGCGCGTGCCGTCGCATCCGGTCGCGCGCCTGCTGATCGCTGCGGCAGGCGTGCCGCTCGCTGCGCCGAGCGCCAATCCGTTCACGCAGGTGTCTCCGACCACCGCGCAGCACGTGCTCGCGCAGCTCGGCGACCGCATCGACGCGGTGGTCGACAGCGGCCCGACGACGGTGGGCATCGAGTCGACGGTGGTCGCGGTGGAGTCCGGCCCGGACGGCGCCGAGCGACTCGTCCTGCTGCGTCACGGCGGCGTGTCGCTTGGCGAGCTGCAGGAGGCAGGCTTCGTCGTCGTGGAGCCCGACGCCGCCGAGGACCAGGGCGCGGCCCGCCGGTCGCCGGGGCGGATCGAGCGCCACTACGCGCCCGGCGTGCCGCTGGTCGGCGTCCTGCGTCGAGAGGACGGAGCGCTGGAGCTCCCGCTGCCGTCGACGGCGTCGCCGTTCGCCGTGCTCGCGCGCGGTGACGGCGCCGGGGCCGAACAGGCGGCCGCGTGCGAAGTCCTGCCCGCTGATC
>CAZTQF010000373.1:0-3922 GCA_964615255.1 uncultured candidatus Brocadiaceae bacterium
TGCGCCAACAGCAGCAGCATCTACTCGCAGCTCCTCGCCGACGCGGGCATCGACGCCAAGACTCCTCCAGGCCTGCGCCTGACTCTGTTGCCCTAGCCAGGGCCTACTCGCTCTCCTCCGCGAGGCGGCGCGAGAAGCGGATCTGTCAGCCCCCGCGCCACGGAGCCGCTACATTTGGGCGACAGCCATGAGCGCCGAAGACTCCACTGGCCGTGCTCCCGGGAGCGGCGGATAGCTCGATCATGCGAGCCGAAGGTCGGACCTGAACCTGCCTGAGCTCATCGCGGAGCTTCAGTCAGCCGTCACGACGCTCGACGACCTGAGCGAGCCCGCACACATCGGCATGCTGCTCGGCGGCCTCTGCGCCGAACTAGACGGGCGGCTCGACGTCCACAGCAACCGATTCAGTCGGTGCCGAAGCAGGGAACTTGCGAGCTGGTTCGCCGGGCATCCCGCGATGAACCACGAGCTACTCCGGGGTGGGACGTTTGTCGAGCTCGGCTGCGGCGGCAAGAACCCGCTCTCTAGCCTCGCGATCTTGGTAGCTGCGGGCGCCGAACGAGGAATCGGGGTCGACCTCGACCGGCTCGACGAAGGTCTCGCCATGCGTGCCCTGGCCCGCACGGTCATCGAGCTGATCGCCGCGCCGGAGCTCTACCTGGCGCCGTATCCCATCCGAGGCGAAGAAGTCCGCGGCCGCTTCGAAGCGCTCGACCTCGAAGCCCTTCTCGCCGGTCGAGCCGAAGGGCTCGGAGATTCCGGGCTCAGCTACCGACAGGTCGCAGCCGACGCGACGGGCATCGAGACCGGCACCGTCAGCGGCATCGCGAGCCGCTCGTTTCTGGAGCACGTGCCCGACCCCGACGCGGTCATCGCCGAAATGGCCCGCACCTGTCGCGCTGGCGCGGTGGGCAGCCACGCGATCGACGGCATGGACCACCGCCACTACGGCTCCCCGGCCATCGCGCCGCTCGAGTTCCTGACGGAGGAATCCGAGGAGCGCTTGCTGCACGAGTGCAACAGGCTGCGCCCCCTCCAATTCGTCGAGATGTTCGAGCGGCACGGATTCGAAGTGCTCGAAGTGCAGCGTCACCGCTCCATCGACATACCCGCCCCGCTGCGGGAGCGGATGGTCGACCCCTGGCGGTCCTTGCCGACCGAAGTGCTGGAGGTCATCCACGCTCACTTGGTCGTGAGAAAGCGCTGACAGGCAGACTCCCGCCCAGTAGCCCACTGGGTGATTCCGGAGGAGGCGCCGGTGCTGCAGTGGGTGCTGTCGCTACAACCGTAGCCATGACCACCCGCCGCTCGGCGATCGCCGCCGCCCTCCTCGGACTCTTGCTGGCCTGCACAGCCTGCACCGCTCCGCCGCAGCCTGACGGCGTGACGCTCACCGCGATCAGCTTCAACATCCGCAACGGCCGGGCAAACGACGGCGACAACAGCTGGCCCCGACGCCGCCCGCTCGTGTCGCAACTGATCCGAGACTACGCGCCGGACATCCTCGGCCTGCAAGAGGCCTTTCGCTTCCAGCTGGACGAGCTCGCCGAGGACGTGCCAGGCTACAGCGAGGTCGGCGAAGGACGCGCAGGCGGGACCAAGGACGAATACAGCGCGATCCTCTACCGCGCCGCGCGCTTTGACCTGTTGGACTCGGGCACCTTCTGGCTCAGCGAGACGCCGGACGTGGTGTCTCGGCACTGGGGTCACCACCACTACCGGGTGTGCACCTGGGCGCACCTCAAAGACATCGCCACCGGCGAAGCGCTCTACGTCTTCAACACCCACTTCGACCACCAGTCCCAGCGCGCCCGCGTCAACAGCGCCGCGCTCATCCGCCGGCGCATCCAGGCCCGCTCGACCAAGGATCCGGTGCTCCTCACCGGCGACATGAACGCAGGCGAGGACAACCCGGCCATCGCGCGGCTGTTCGCCGCCGACGGCGACGAACCGCTGCGCGACGCCTACCGCGTGCTGCACCCCGACGCGCGCGAGGTGGGCACGGGGAACGGCGGCTATCGAGGCAGACGCGACGGCCCCAAGATCGACTACGTGCTCATCTCCCGGGAGTTCGCGGTGCTGGCCGCGAGCATCGACCAAGAGCCGCGCGGCGGGCGATTCCCGTCCGATCACTACCCCGTGGTCGCGCGCGTGCGGCTGCGCTCCACCGGGCGGTGATCCACGCCGCACCGTACGAGCAGCGGCGCAGAGTGGCCTAATACGCCTAACTCGCTCGCAGTCACGGCCTCATGCAGCCGTATCCTTCTTGGGTCCACCCTCCTCACGTCCCCAGGCTCCTCCATGCTCTCTCGCCTCC
This sequence comes from uncultured candidatus Brocadiaceae bacterium, assembly GCA_964615255.1. GTDB lineage: Bacteria > Planctomycetota > UBA1135 > UBA1135 > UBA2386. The sequence continues at coordinate 2,318 of CAZTQF010000373.1, forward strand.
TTGCCTATTCACTCGGTGCGTGCAGCCTCCTCTCCTGGCTCCCGGCGCAAGAGCGCCCCGCGCGCCCGACCCTGACCGCTGAAGAGGTGCTGGGCGTCGGCTGGGACGACGGCGAGCTGCGCGCGGTCACCCGGGCCTACGTCGCGCGCTTCGATCCAGGCGCCGTGGAGCTCACGCCTGCGTTCGGCCGGAGCGCTGCGCGCACCTACCCCATGAGGCTGTCGATGCGCTCGGTCCAGCGCGGAGACCAGGAGGTCTGGCGCGCGCCGGCTGGGCACGCACCCCAGCCGAGGCTGGACCAGACCTCGGTCTCGTATGAACACTCCCCGGGCGTCGTCGAGCGCTACGACGCGCGCCTCGATGGCATCAAGCAGAGCGTTGTGTTCGCCACCAGACCCGCAGGTCGCGGCGACCTCGTGGTTCGCTATGCCATCGAGACGGACCTGCGCTGCGCGCCCACCGCCCGCGCTGCGTCGCTCTGGTTTGCGGCCGACGAAGTAGGCGGCGTCGCGGTCGACGCCGTCACCGGGATCGACGCAGCGGGCCGGACCGCCGCCGGGCACATGGCGTTCGACGGGACCGAGCTGGTGCTCGCGCTGCCCGCGGCGTTCGTCGCCTCGGCGACCTATCCGCTGGAGCTCGACCCGCTGTTCGGCCCCCAGTTGAACACCGGCGTCTCGTTCGACGACCACTTCCCCGACATCGCCTACGACGCCGCCTCGGGCGTCTGGGGCGTCGCGTTCGAGTTCCCCGCGTCCGCGACCAGCAGCGCCGCCTACATGATGCGGCAGGACGACGCGACCGGCGCGATGCTCGGCGGCGTGTTCCTCGGCAACCCGGGCGCGCACCCTGGCATCGCGAGCGTCCGCCAAGCCGGCCGCTTCCTGGTCGTTTGGCAGGACAGCAGCAGCGGCGCAGGCAACATCCGGTGCCGCGCGGTGCGCGCGAGCGACGGCGCGCTCTCCAACACGGTCACCATCGCCGGCACACCCGCGGACGAGGTCGCGCCGGACGTCGGCGGTGACGCGTTCGCAGGCGGCGACCTGGAGGCGCTGGTGGTCTGGGAGAACACCGGGGTCGGAATCGAAGGGGTTCAGGTGACCGTCCCGGTCAACAGCGGGGACCCCGTCGTCGTCGGCGCCCCCGTCACGCTCGACCCAACGCCCGGCGCACGCACGCCCGCCATCAGCAAGAGCGGCGGCTTCGACCCGGCCAACGGCGGCCGCTACGTCGTCGCCTGGGAGCTGCCGCTGTCGGGCGTCGACTTCATCGGCTACGTCGGGGTCGACCGCGATCTCAACGTGCTGACGCCGATGATGCTCACGGCCTCGGGACTGCCGATCGACAACCCGGACGTCGACGGCGACGGGAGTGAGTTCTTGATCGTCTTCGAGTCGCATGAAAACGGCCTGGGCACCCACAGCGACATCTGGGGCCAGCCGGTCTCGTTCTGCGCTGGCGGCACCGCGCTCTGCGGCGCCTCCGCCGCCACGATCGTCGCGGTCCCCAACGACGACGAACGGCAGCCGGCCGTGGCGTGCGTCGGTCCGATGTTCGTCGTCGCCTGGGCGGACAGCAACCCGGGCTCGACCACCGAGTACCGAG
>CAZTQF010000374.1:0-3909 GCA_964615255.1 uncultured candidatus Brocadiaceae bacterium
GACGAGCGGCGCGAGCTGGCGCAGTTCCGGCACATGACGGTCGTCGACCCCGAGCCGCAGTTCGTGCTCGCGCCGGGCAGCGACGAGAACGTCTCGCTCCGGATCGTCGACCTGCTGTGCCCGGTCGGCTACGGCACGCGCGGTCTGGTGGTCGCGCCGCCGCGCTCCGGCAAGACGGTGCTGATGCAGCAGATCTGCCACGCGATCAGCGAGCACTACCCGGACGTGCACATGATGGTGCTGCTCATCGACGAGCGCCCGGAGGAGGCGACCGGCTGGAAGCGCAGCGTCTCGGGCGACAACCGTGAGGTGCTCGTCTCGACCCTCGACGAAGGCCCGAAGCACCACGTCGCGGTCTCGGAGATGTGCATGAAGCGCGCCCAGCGCCTGGTCGAGACCGGCAAGGACGTGGTGATCCTGCTCGACTCGATCACCCGCCTGACCCGCGCCTACAACTCGGCGATGGGAGGACGCGGCGGCGCGACGATGTCGGGCGGCGTCGGCGCCAAGGTGCTCGAGATCCCGAAGAAGTTCTTCGGCTCGGCGCGCAAGTGCGAGGAGGGTGGCTCGCTGACGATCCTCGGCACGACGCTGGTCGACACCGGCTCGCGCATGGACGAGGTGATCTTCGAGGAGTTCAAGGGGACCGGCAACCAGGAGCTGGTGCTGAACCGGCAGCTGGCGGAGCGCCGCATCTTCCCGGCGATCGACATCGAGATGTCGGGCACGCGCAAGGAGGAGCTGCTGCTCGGCGAGGAGGTCACCAAGCGCCTCTACACGCTGCGGCGCGTGCTGGGCCGCATGAACGCGCTGGACGCGATGCCGCTGCTGATCGACCGCCTGATGAAGACGGACACGAACCAGGAGTTCCTCGACAGCTTCCGCCTCGAGGAGTGACGTCGCGCCCGCCGGCGCCGGTCGCTGTCGCGCGGTAGCAACACCTCTCCACCGATGATCGAAGTCGAAGACCTCGAGAAGAGCTATGGCTTCGCCCGCGCGCTGAAGGGCGTCTCCTTCTCCGTCCAGAAGGGCGAAGTCGTCGGCTTCCTCGGACCCAACGGGGCCGGGAAGTCGACCACGATGAAGATCCTGACCGGCTACCTCGCGCCGACCGCCGGCCGTGGCGCGATCGACGGTCACGACGTGGTTGTGGACTCGCTGCGGGTCCGGGAGCGCGTCGGCTACCTGCCGGAGAGCACTCCGCTCTACGCCGAGATGCGCGTCGACGACTACCTCGGCTTCGTCGCCGAGATCCGCGGGGTCGCCGCGCGCGACCGGCGCGCGAAGATCGCGCGCGCGGTGGAGCTGTGCGGGCTGCAGCGCGTCACCGGCAAGAACATCGTCGAGCTCTCCAAGGGCTACAAGCAGCGGGTGGGGCTCGCGCAGGCCATCGTGCACGAGCCGCCCGTGCTGATCCTCGACGAGCCGACGTCGGGCCTCGACCCCAACCAGATCGTCGAGGTGCGCAACCTGATCGAGCGGCTCGGCGAGGAGCACACGGTCGTGCTGAGCACGCACTACCTGCAGGAGGTCGAGAAGTCCTGCACGCGCGTCATCATCGTCAACCAGGGCGAGATCGTCGCCGACGGGACCCAAGCAGAGCTCGTCGCGACGCAGCCTGTCGGCCGGCTGACGCTGCGCGTTTGCGGGCCCGAGGACGAGGTGCTCGCGCAGCTCCGCGCCGTCGCAGAAGGCGCAGGCTCGGTCACGGTCGAGGGGCGCGCCTCTGGCCACGTCGACTACTGCGTCCGGCCCGACGACGCCGACGAGCCGCTGGAGCAGGCGCTCGCGCGCGGTGTGGTCGAGCGCGGCTGGGACCTGCTGTCGCTGCAGCGTGAGCAGCCGAGCCTCGAGGACGTCTTCCGCGAGCTGACGCTGCGCGCGCCCGAGGAGGTCACTCGTGGCTAGCCGCTCGGTCGTCGTGTTCCGGCGCGAACTGAAGAGCTACTTCCTGTCGCCGATCGCCTACGTGTTCGGCGTGCTGTTCCTGACCGTCGTGCTGTTCTTGTCGGCCCAGTCGACGCTCGTGCACAACGCGCAGGCGAGCATGCAGGCGTTCTTCCTCTACCTGCCTTGGATCTACCTGATCTTCCTGCCCGGGCTGACCATGCGGCTGTGGGCCGAGGAGCGCAAGCTGGGCACGATCGAGCTGCTGTTGACGTTCCCCGTCCAGCCGGGCCAGGTCGTGCTGGGCAAGTTCCTCGCGGTGCTGACCTACCTCGCGTTCGTGTTGGTGCTGACCTTCGGCCTGCCGCTGACGCTCGGCGCCTACGGCTCGGTGGACTGGCCGCCGGTGCTCGGCGCCTACCTCGCCTCGCTGCTGTTCGCCGGCAGCTTCGTGGCCGTGGGCATGTTCTGGTCGAGCTTGACCAAGGACCAGATCGTGGCCCTGCTGGCGTCGGTCGTGTCCCTGGCCGTGCTGTTCCTGTTGGGCTACCCGTCGTTGATCGAGTTCTTCGGCGCGAACCTGCCGCCGCTCGTCGCCGACGTGCTCAACGGCGTCAGCCCCTTCAAGTACTTCCAGAGCATCGCGCGCGGCGTCTTCGACACCCGCGACTTCGTCTACTTCGCCTGCTTCTGCGGGTTCTTTCTCTACTGCAACGTGCTCGTGCTCAAGGTCCGGCGCGAGTCCAGGGGGTGACGCGATGAGCTCGAGCGGATCCCGACGGAGGCACGGCGAGCGGGGCGCAGCGCTCGCGCTGACGCTGCACGTGCTCTTGCTGCTCCTGGTGCTCGGCCAGGTGGTCTACCTCGCGTCGCGCTACCGGCTGCGGGTCGACATGACGTCAGACCGGCTGTGGACGTCCACGGACGCGACCCGCAGCGTGCTCCAAAAGCTCGACAAGCGGCTGCTGGTCGAGGCCTACTTCAGCCCCAAGGACGACCTGCCGCTCAACATGCGCGGCACCCGCGACTGGGCCGACAACTTCCTCGACGAGATCACGCAGCTGGGCAACGGCCGCGTGGTCGTCCAGCGCTTCGACCCCAACAGCGACAAGGCCGTCGCGGACAAGGCGACGCGGCTCGGCGTGCAGCCGCTCAACCTGAGCAGCCGCTCGGCGACCTCGCTGTCGGTCGACCAGCACTGGCAAGGCCTGCGGCTGGTCTACGGCGGCAGCAGGCAGGAGGTGATCGCGTCCTTCCTGCCGACCAGCTCGTTCGTCGCCGAGGCGGTCGTGACCCCGAAGATCAAGGAGGTCATGGTCGAGCAGAAGCGCGGGTTCGGCTACATGGAGTGGCCGGCGCGCGCGATGGCGCAGGGCGCGCCCGCGGGCGTCGGCTGGAGCGCCTGCCGCAGCAACGAAGGGCTGAAGAAGCGCTACGAGTTCCAGAACTTCAAGGACGAGGACGGCGCGCTGCTGCCAGAGGACCTGCAGACGCTGTTCCTGTTCCGCCCCAAGGACCTGACCGATCGGCAGAAGTATGTCCTCGACCAGTTCGTCGTCTCGGGCGGCACGCTGGTGGTCTTCGCCGACGCGGCCGAGTACGCGATCGGCGCGCGCCGCCTGATGCGCAAGATGCCGCTGAGCCTCGACGCCGCCGGCAGCGAGGTCGCGTTCACCGAGATGCTGCGCCACTACGGCGTCGAGTGGCGGCCGCAGCTGGTCTGCGACATGGCGCCGCAGGCGTTCCAGGCCTCTTACAACGCGCGCCAGGAGTACTTCGCGGTGCCGGTCCGCGGCCGCACCGGGCTGCAGTCGTTCGCGCCGGTCAACTACCCGTACTTCTTCCACGCGCGCAACGTCGACTGGGCGACGGTCGCGGACCAGCTCGCCGAGGGGCCGCTCGTCGACGATGCACCCGTCCTGGGAGCCGACCCGTTCCGTGCGCTGCAGGTAGGGCGCCGCCAGGGCCGCGACCTGCTCGCGGTCGACGCGGTACAGGCCGCAGAGCGCCCAAGCCTTGGCG
>CAZTQF010000375.1:0-3908 GCA_964615255.1 uncultured candidatus Brocadiaceae bacterium
GCTCTCGGATCTCGGCGACCGCTACGGCCTCTACGCGCTCGCGCTCGACGACCCCACGCCGCGGCTGCTGACGGATCCCGAGTCCGACGTGCTCGGCGGTCTCACCGTGACCGACGGCGGCGCGATCTTCTACGAGGCCAACAGCTCGAGCCCTGCCGATCGTCAGGTCTGCAGCACCACGCTGGCGGGCGCGACGAAGCAATGGACGCATCGAGCCGGGGAGAGCCGCGGCTACCCGGCGCCGAACGGCGCAGCGCTCGCGGTGCTCTACAGCAGCGACCTGCAGCCGCCCGAGCTGTTCCTGCAGCGGGACCTGCGCGCGGCGCCGCGCCAGTTGACCACGTCGACGCCTGCGGCGTTTGCGCAGCGCGCGTGGAGCCGCCCCCGCTACGTGTCGTTCCCGAGCCGTCGTGACGGCGCGACGCTACACGCTCGCATCCTCGAGCCCGTCGGCCTCGACCGCAGCCGCCGCCACCCGGTCGTCTTCGGGCCGGTCTACTCCAACACCGTGCGCAACCGCTGGGGCGGACGCTACGGCCTGCTGCAGCAGCTGCTGGTCTCGCGGGGCTACATCGTCGTCCAGGTCGACGTGCGCGGCAGCACCGGCTACGGCAGGGAGTTCCGCGAGCAGTTCCTCGGCGACTTCGCCGGGCGCGACCTCGAAGACCTCGAGAGCGCGGTGACCTACATCGAGCAGCTCCCCTACGTCGATCCGGACGCGATCGGGATCTGGGGGAGCAGCTACGGCGGCACGCTGACCGTCTACTCGCTGCTGAAGAAGCCGGGGCTGTTCGACGCCGGCGTCGCGTGCGCGGCTGCCGTCGACCCCTACTTCTTCGGCGGCGACGACGTCGCCATCGTCCGGCGCCCACAGAGCATGCCCGCGGCGTTCGCGCGCGGCGCCGCGCAGTACGCCGCGAACCTCGAGGACCCCCTGCTGCTCATCCACGGGATGCAGGACCAGGTCGTCCCGTTCAAGACCGCCGTCGAGCTCGCCGAGGCGCTGATCCGCGCCGACAAGGACTTCGACTTCGCGTTCGCGCCGCTGGCCACGCACGGCTGGACGGCGAGGCCGCACGACGCCCGCCACCTGCTGCAGAAGCTGCTGGCACACTTCGACCGACACCTCCGCGAGCCGTGACCGCTGCCGACAGGCTTTGCCTTCGGGCATCGCCCCGACGCGGCTAGAACGTCGGCATGCCCGCGACGCTGATCCGCCCCATCTTGCTCGCCGCCGCCACCCTGTGGGCCGGCTGCGCCGCCGGCCCGGCCGTGCGCACGGCCGACTACCAGGACCTGCTCGCGCTGTTCTCCGAGTGGCGATCGTTCGAGCGGCCGCCGCTGCGGAACGGCGCGCCCGACTACACTCCCGCGCGCATGGCGCGCGCGCACGAGGAGTGGCGCAGCCTCAAGGACCGCCTGTACGCCATCGACCCCAGCGGGTGGCCCGTCGCGCAGCAGGCCGACTGGCACCTCGTGCGCGCCGAGCTCAACGGCTTCGACTTCGACTGCCGCGTCCTTCGGCCGTGGCAGCGCGACCCGGCGTTCTACCAGCAAGTCTGGACCTACCAGAGCGACACGCCCGCGCACGAGGGGCCGTGCAACCACGCGCTCGTCGAGCTGTGGACCTACGAGTTCCCGCTCGACGCCGCGGCAGCGGCCCGCCTCACGCGAGAGCTGGGCACGATCCCGCCGCTGCTGCAGCAGGCGCGCCACAACCTGACCGGCGACGCGCGCGACCTGTGGATCGCCGGCGCGCGCACGATGCGCCAGCAGGAGACCGCGCTGCGCACGCTCGGCGGCCAGCTCGGCGTCGACGCCCCCGCAGCGCTCCGGGGCGCGCTGCGAGCCGCGCGGCAGGCGACGCAGACGTTCGTGGGCTGGCTCAACGAGCAGGCGCCGCAGAAGACCGGGGCATCCGGCGTCGGCAAGGAGCACTACACCTGGTACCTGCAGAACGTGCACCTCGTCCCGATGACCTGGGAAGACGAGCTCCGGCTGCTCCGGCGCGAGCTCGACCGGGCGTGGACGAACCTCAAGCTCGAGGAGCACCGCAACCGCGCGCTGCCGCCGATCCAGCCGGCAGCGACGCCCGCAGCCTACGCGGCGCTCGCCGACGAAGGCGTCCGGCGCCTGATGCGGTTCGTCGACGAGCAGGAGGTGCTGCCGGTCGAGGCGAACATGGAGCCAGCGCTCCGCGCGCACCTGGGCTCGTTCGTGCCGGCCGGCCAGCGCAACTTCTTCGTGATCGCGATGCACCACGACCCGGTCACGCTCTACACGCACTTCTACCACTGGTGGGACCTCGCGCGGATGCGCGACACGCCGCACCCGAGCCCGATCCGCCGCGGCCCGCTGCTCTACAACATCTTCGACAGCCGCGCCGAAGGGCTCGCGACCGGCGTCGAAGAGATGTTCCTGCACGCAGGCCTCTACGACGACCGCCCGCGCTCGCGCGAGATCGTCTGGATCATGCTGGCGCAGCGCGCAGCGCGCGGCATCGGCTCCCTGCTCGCGCACGCCAACGAGCTGACGATGGCCGAGGCCGGCACGATCCACGTCGACGGCACGCCGCGCGGCTGGATGAAGCGCGAACCGGACCTGCTCCGGTTCGAGCAACACCTCTACCTACGGCAGCCCGGCTACGGCACCAGCTACGTGACCGGCAAGTACCTCGTCGAGCAGCTCGTCACCGCCTACGCGCAGCGGCAGGAGCAGCGCGGGCGCACGTTCGTGCTGCGCGAGTTCTTCGCCGAGCTCAACGCGTGCGGCGTCGTCCCGGTGTCTCTGATCCGCTGGCAGCTGACCGGTTCGGCCGCGCATGTGCCGGGGCTTGCGTCGGCGCAGAGATGACCCGACCCTAGGCGCGCCCTGCGACCCCGGCCGATGCTCCGCTCCCTGACCCTCCTGCTGCTGGCCCTCGTGTCTGCGTCCGCGCCGGCGCAGGATGAGGCGCGCGTCCTGTCCACGTTCAAGAAGGCCTTCGCCGCGCCAAAGGCCAAGAAACCCGGCGCGCCGCTCGCCGACAAGGTCGCAGCCCTCGGGGCGACCGCGGACCTCGACTCGGCCAAGGTCGCCGCGGCGCTGGTCGACGGATGGCAGGGGCTCGCGGCCGAGCTCGACGCCCTCGACGCGCAGCGCAACGCCTACCGGGAGGAGATGGCGGACCTCATCAAGGGTCAGGAGGCGTCCGAACGGCGCACGCTGCCGCGCGGCAAGTTCGACCGGCTGAACCAGCTCAAGCCGCTGATCGCCCAGCTCCGCGAGCAGTGCGACGGCCTGCGCGAGCTCCAGCTGCAGCTCGGCGACCGGATCGCCGAGCTGCGCCGCCGCGACAGCGCGATCTACCTGCTGCGCAAGGTCACCGGCAGCAAGAAGGCCGCGCTGCCGCTGCGCCTCGCGGCCGGACGCGCCGTCGGCGGCGCGGCAACCGAGGTCATCGAAGAGCTCGCGGCTGCGATCGCGCGCGCGCGCAAGGCGCCCGAGCAGATCGTGCTGCTCGACGCGATGGCGCTCGCCGGCGAAGCGGCGCAGGTCCACGCGACGCCGGTGATCAAGCTGCTGTCCAGCAAGGAGGACGCGGTCGCTGAGCGCGCGGCGCTGGCGCTCGCCAAGATCGCCGTGCCCGAGGCGGTGGGCCCGATGATCACGCTGCTGTCGCGAAGCGAGGGCCAGATGAAGCTGCGCGTCGCGTCCGCGCTCGAGGTGCTGACCGGAGAACAGCACGGCGACAACATCGGCGCCTGGAACGCCTGGTGGCAGGCCGAGCGGCTGGGCTTCCGGACCAGCGGCCGCGTGCTCGGCCAGGGCACCCCCAGCCACCGCCAAAAGACCAACGACAACTACTACTTCGGGATCCCGCAGGCCGACAGCAAGTCGATCCTCTACGTCATCGACTGCTCGGGCTC
>CAZTQF010000376.1:0-3899 GCA_964615255.1 uncultured candidatus Brocadiaceae bacterium
GCCCCCGGTGGCGGAGCATGTCAGGCGCCGACTCGATCGGCCCGTTCGACGAGGTCGCGGCGGTGAGCAGGACCGCGTCGGCGCCGCGACCGTCGCTCATCAGCAGCGCCTGCTCGACGGCGTCGGTGGTTGCGGTCGCGTCGGCGCCAAGCTCAGCGGCCAGCGCGGCTCTGCCAGGGTCGAGGTCGACGCCGAGCACCTTGCAGCCGCTCGCGCGCAGGAGCTGCACGGTCAGCAGGCCGAGCAGGCCGAGGCCTACGACGACGGCGCGCTCGCCGAGGCGCAGGTCAGCCTGGCGGACGCCCTGCATCGCGATCGCGCCGATGGTGGCGAAAGCGGCGTCCTCGAGCGCCACGCCGTCGGGGACCTTGGCGCAGAGGTTCCGCGGCACCGAGAGCACCTCGGCGTGGCTCGCGTAGCTGGCGCCGCCGCACGCGACCCGGTCGCCGGGCCGCAGCTCGTGCACGTGCTCGCCGCACGCCAGCACCGTCCCCGCCGCCGAATAGCCAAGCGGGATCGGCGTGTCGAGCTTGGCGAACGTCTTCTGCAGGGCCGAGCCGAGCCCCTCCGACTTGATCTTCTGGAGGACCTTGCGCACCAGGTCGGGCCGCGCGCGGGCCTTCTGTAGCAGCGACTTCTTCGCCAGGTCGAGGATCATCTTCTCGGTCCCGGGCGAGACGACCGAACAGGTGGTCGCCACCAGCACAGATTCGGGGCCGAGGCGGGGAACCGGCACATCCGCGAGCCACAGTTCGCCGGTGCGGTAGGATTGTAGGATCTGCTTCACGGGGCGGGGCAGGGACGCTGCGACTCATAGGCGCACAAGCGCACGCAACTCTCTCTTCGTCCCAAAGCGTGCCATAGCATGAGGATCCGTCAAGTACCACAGGTGGCTCAAAGCTCCTGGCACACGCGGCTGGCGCAGCTTTGGCATCGGGCTCGGCTCGAGTGCCTTCGGCGCACCGGATGGGCTGGTGCTGCGGCGCGCCGTAGCACCGAGCCGGCCGCCGTCCGGCGGGACGACTACGCGCCCATGGGACCGGCGGGGCACGGCACGGTCGCGGGCGAGCAGGCCGACCGCGCGCTGCTGCTGCTGGAGCAGCGGGCGCCGCTGCAGCTCCCGTTCGACTGGGAGGTGCCCTCGCTCGAGGTCAGCCGACCGCTCGCGGAGCTCGAGGTGCACTACCTGGACTGGCTGCACGCGCTCGACGACCAGGACTTCGCGGCGTTCTCGCTCGACTGGATCGAGCAGAACGCCCGGCCGACGGGCCGCCGGCCCTGGCGCACCAGCTGGAACGCCTACGGCCTGTCGATCCGCTGCATGAACTGGATGCGCGAGCTGCGGCAGCGCGGGGACGGCGTCGAGGAGTCCGCTCGGGCGCAGATCGCCCATGAGACAGCCCGCCAGCTCGGCTTCCTCGAGCGATTCCTCGAGCTCGACCTCGGCGGCAATCACCTGCTCAAGGACATCACCGCCCTGCTGGCCGGGAGCCGGTTCTTCGAGGGGGCGGCGCCCGAGCGATGGGGACAGCGCGCGGCCGCGCTGCTGGCCCGCGAGCTGGACGAGCAGCTGCTGGCCGACGGCCTGCACTACGAGCGCAGCCCCTCCTACCACGCGCTGGTCTTCCTCGACCTGCTGGAGTGCCACCGCGCGCTGCCCGACGGCGCGCTCCGCGAGCGCCTTTGGCGCCGCTTGCACGACGCCGCGCAGCCGCTCGCGGACCTGACGCACCCCGACGGAGGCCCGAGCCTGTTCAACGACGGCGGCCTCACCAAGGCGCCGTCCGCGGCGGCCGTGCTCGCGCTGTTCGAGGCTGCGGGCGGCTCGCCGCCGCCGCCGCGGTCCGTCTTCTCCTACCCCGACGCCGGCTACTTCGGCCTGCGCGGCGACGGCGAGCTGCTCATCGTCGACTGCGGCCCTATCGGCCCCGACCACCTGCCAGCACATGGCCACGGCGACCTGTTGGCCTGCGAGTGGAGCGTCGGCGGGCGCCGCGTGCTGGTCGACTTCGGCGTCTACGAGTACACCGCCGGCGCGTGGCGCGCGCGGTCGCGCGCGACCGCGAGCCACAACACGGTCACCGTGAGCGGCGAAGACCAGTGCGACTTCTGGTCGTCGTTCCGCGTCGGCCGGCGCGCGCGCGTGCTCGACCGGGAGCTCCGCCGTTCGTCGCGCGGCTTCGAGCTGGTCGGCAGCCACGACGGCTTCCGGCACCTCGCCGGCCGGCCGGTGCACCGCCGCCGCGTCGACGCGGCGCCAGGCTGGCTGCGCATCGAGGATGAGGTGCGCGGCGGCAGCGGCCAGCCCGTCGAGGCCCGGCTGTTACTCCACCCCGACTGTGCCGTCGAGCGCGCCGAGGGAGGATTCACCATTCGCAGCGGCCCGGTCGTCATCCGCGCGACGACCGACGCGTCGGTGAGCATCCGCGAGCACTGGTGGTGCCCTGACATCGGCGCCAGGACGCCCACGAAGCAGGTCGTGCTGGACCTCGGCCCCGCGCCGACCCGCGGCCACGTCGAGCTGCAGCGCGCCCTCTGACCGCCCCGCCCCCGCTTGCCGATCCCCCGAGGGGCCCGCAAGCTGTCCCCACTTCTGCACGCGCCCCGATCCCATGCGCATCCTCTTCCTGACCCACTACTTCCCGCCCGAAGGCAACGCGCCCGCGACCCGGGTGCACCAGTTCTGCAGGCGTTGGGTCGAGGCCGGGCACGAGGTGACGGTGATCACCTGTGCGCCGAACGTGCCGTCGGGCAAGGTCTACGAGGGCTACCGCAACCGCCTCTGGCAGCGCGAGCAGGTCGACGGCATCGAGGTGATCCGCGTCTGGACGTTCCTCGCGGCCAACGCGGGCACGGTCAAGCGCATCCTCAACTACGTCTCCTTCATGGTGAGCGCCGTGCTCGCGGCGCTCTTCCGCCGCAGCCCCGACGTGCTCATCGCGACGTCGCCGCAGATGTTCTGCGGCGTGGCAGGCGCGCTGCTGCGCGTCCTGCGAAGGTGGACCTTCGTGCTCGAAGTGCGAGACCTTTGGCCGGAGAGCATCACCACGGTCGGCGCCATGAAGAAGAGCTCGCTGGTGCGACTGCTCGAGCGACTCGAACGGTGGATGTACCGCCGCGCGCAGCGCATCGTCGCGGTTGGCGAAGGCTACAAGCGCAAGCTGGTGGAGCGAGGCGTTCCCGCGGACAAGGTCACGATCATCACCAACGGCGTCGACCCGACGGCCTACGCCGACGCGCAGCCGGACGACGACCTGCGCGAGCGCTACGGCTGGACCGGCAAGACCACGTTCGCCTACATCGGCACCGTCGGGATGGCGTCAGGCCTCGAGGTCGTGCCGCGCGCAGCGGCGCTGCTGCGCGCGCGCGGCCGCGAGGACATCCACTTCGTCGTCGTCGGTGACGGCGCCGAGCGCGCGCCCCTCGAACAGCTCGCCACGCGCGAGGCCGCAGGAATGGTGACCTTCACGGGGCTCCTGCCCAAGCAGCAGATGCCCGCGGTGCTCGCGACCGTCGACGTCTGCCTGGTGCACCTCCGCGCCGCCCCGCTGTTCGAGACCGTGCTGCCGTCGAAGATGTTCGAAGCCGCCGCGACCGGACGCCCGATCCTGCTCGGCGTCGCAGGCGAGGCTGCCGCTCTGCTCCGGGAGACCGGCGCGGGCGAGGCGTTTCCGCCCGAGGACGCTGACGCGCTGGCTGCAGCCTGCGAGCGCTTGACCGATGACCCGAGGCTTCGTCTCGCGCTCGGCGCGGCGGGACGGGCACATTTGACGCCCCGGTTCGACGTAGACCTGCTCGCCCAGCGCTACCAGGAGGAACTGGAGCGACTGCGGTCCAGAGCCTGCTGAGCGGGATCCGAGGCGGCCGCCCACGGACAGCAAGGCGCCCCATCGCCCCGA
>CAZTQF010000377.1:0-3896 GCA_964615255.1 uncultured candidatus Brocadiaceae bacterium
ATCGAGCGACGAAGCCTGCAGACCGGCCACGTTCAGCGCGCCCTCCGCTGCGACTCAGGCGCTCGCGGCGCGACCGTCCGCGCCCTCGTCGACGCCTCTAGGCCGACGGTCGGTCGCGCCACGCGCGGCCAACCGCACGAGCGACGTCCAACTCGGCTCTGATCTGGGCTTCGCTGCACGAGTCGGAAACATACAGGCCCTCACCCCTGCCGAGCCACCACCACTTGCGGAAGTAGGCGCCGAACAGCGGCGCGCGCCCTTCGTTGAGCTCGAGCACGCGCTGGCCGAGCCACGCGTCCCCGAGCGCGCCGCCGCGAACGATCCAGCGGCCGCTCCGGGGGCGGTCGCGGCGCGCGTGGCGCACGCCGCGCCACGTCACGCGACGCTCGAACTCCGTGCTCTCCTGCAGGCACCTCCGGACGCGCGACCGCTGGTAGGCGGCGCGGCGGGCAGCGCTCTCCTGCAGCGCCCGCTCGACCTCGACGTCCGAGCACAGGAGACCCGCTGTCCGCATCGCCGAGACCGCGGCCTGCGCCTCTGCGCCGGTGAGCTCGCGCAGCATGCGCGCAGCGACCGCGCGCCTGCGGGCGTCGGCGCCGCGCCGGAAGACGCGCGCCGACTGCATGTCGAGCACGGCGAGCGCGCCCGAGTCCAGCAGCACGAAGTTGTCGCCGTGCAGGTCTCCGTGGTAGATCCCGGCAGCCAGCAGCCGCGCCGCGAGCGCGACCTCCTCGGCGAGCCGCTCCGGGCCTCGCGCGACGTCCCGCGGCGGATCCACAGGCGCGACCGGCAGGCTCTCGAGCACCAGCATCGATCGCCGCGGGACGCCGCCTCCACGCGCGGTGAAGGCCGCGACGACGCTGGGACACGGCACGCCGGCAGCCGCGGTCGCGCGGAGCATGCGCGCCTCGTGCGCGGCGGGCATCCGCCGGAACAGATAGCGCAGGCGGTCCTTCCAGCGCGGGAAGGTCATGGTCTTGACGAACACCTCGCGGTCCCCGAGGGGGGCGCGGTGGACGGCGCGGATCAACCGCCCCTGGACGGCTTCGAAGCACTCCGGGACGGCGCCCGACGTGACGAACTCCCGCCACCAGCCGTCCACAACTCCGCGCTCTTCGGGGCTCACGAACGCTCCCGCAGGAGTTCGCCGTAGAGCCGCGCGGTCCGGTGCGCGGCGCGCTCGGGGTCCATGTCGAGGCGCGCGCGGCGCAGCGCGGCGGCGCCGGCCAGCGCGCGCAGCTCAGGGTCCTGCAGGAGCCGGACGAGCGCCGCGCCGAGCGCCTCGGCGCGCTCCTCCACGGCGAAGCCCGGCTCCTCGCCGGGCCGCCGCGGCGCGAGCAGCTCAGGCAGGATGCCGCGGCGCGTCGACACGACCGGGACGCCGTAGGCCATCGCGTCGCAGACCGCCCGGCAGGTGCCGTCGCTGCCGGGCACCAGGAACAAGAACGCGTCCAAAGCGCGCAGCGCTTCGTCGTAGGCAGCGCCGCGCTGGTAGCCCGGCAGGACCACGTGCTCCCCGAGACCCGCGCGCGCGACAGGCTCGTGGACGAGCTCGCGCAGGTCGCGATCGTTGCCTCGGCCCAAGAGCACGAACCGCACGCGGGGCACGCGGCGCGCCACCTCGGCCACGACCTCCCAGAGCAGCTCGAAGCGACGGTGCGGCTGGACGCGGGCCGTGATGCCGACGACGAGGTGATCATCTGACAGTCCGAACCGACCGCGCGCGCTCGCTCCGTCGAGGTCGCGTGGCTCGGTGACCGGCTCCTGCAGCAGCACGCGCGCGGTCGGCACGGCGAAGCGACGCTGCACGCCCTGCTGCGCGCGCTCCGTCGGCGCAAGCACGGCCTGGGTCCGCTTGAAGGCGGCGCGCTGGCGCCAGCCGCGGCGCGGCGCTTCAGGCTCATAGAGGCTCCGGATCACGACGGGCCGTCGCGCGAGCCTCCGCACCGCCAGCGAAGCCAGCAGATGGTCTGCTCCCTGGTGGCAGTGCAGCACGTCGAAGCCCTCCTCCTCCACCAGGAAGCGCAGCTCTCGGACATCACGCAGCAGCGAGGGTATGTGGAAGTGCTTGCGCAGCTGCATGCCGGTCACCGCCGGGAGCTGCCAGCGCTGCAGCTCGGCCGCGACGCGATGCTCGCAGCCTTTGTGGACGAACCCCGCCTGCGCGAAGTGCACGTCGAGCCCGAGGCCGCGCAGTCGCGCGGCCGCCCGGATCGCTGGGTCTGCTGGCCCGGTCCACTTGTAGTTGGCGAAGAGGTGCAGGGCCTTCACGCCGAGCGGTCCAGAGGCGCTCACGCGACCTCCCCGCGGCCTCGGCACGCCCGCCAGGCGAGCCAGTACTTGAGCCACGTCCCGTAGGTCGTGAGCAGCGCGCACCAGACGCCGCGCCACCCATCGAGAAAGCCCGCCTTGAGCACGAGGCTCTTGAAGCAGACGCTCGCCGCGCGCACCGGCGCGTCGAGCAGCGTGACGCGACGGCCCCTGCTCGCCGCGTCGGACGCGAACTGGACCGCGTAGGGACGAATCGCGCCCACGTGCGCGGCGAGGGTGCGGTAGTTGAGGTGCTCCAGACAACCCTCGAGCTCGCGCAGCTCGGTCCCAGGCGCTAGCTCGACGTGGTCATGGGGCGGCCGCCTGCTGACGACGCGCCCTGCTCTGCGGTCGAAGATCCGCAGCTTGTAGTCCGGGGCGAACAGCCCAAAGCGCATCCGCCGACCCAGGTAGTGGTTGCTGCGACGCACGCGATAGCCGCCGCGCAGCGCGCCCGCGACGGCGAGCGCGGCGAGCTCTTCGGCGAGCGCCGGCGTCACCCGTTCGTCGGCGTCCAGGCACACGACGAAGTCGTGACGGCACTGCTCCACCGCGAACTGCCGCTGGGCGGCGAAGCCCGGGAACGGCTCGTTGCGCACGACGCGCGCCCCCAGCGCAGCGGCGAGGTCGCGCGTCGCGTCGGCGCTGCCGCTGTCGACGACGACCACCTCGTCGCAGAACGAGAGCGAGCGCAGGCAGTCCTCGATCCGGTCTGCTTCGTCGTGGCAGATCACACAGCCGCTGACGCGCGTGCGCTCGGGCTCAGTCACCCGCCGCCTCCGCGGCGTCGTCGCCCGGCGCCGCCGGATCGAGCGAGCGAGCCGCGCGCCGCTCCCCGGTCATGCGCTCGTGCACCGCACGGAGCGAGGACTCGATCTCCTGCAGCCGGCGGCCCCAGTCCTGCACGCGGCCGTCGGCCTCGACCGCGCCTGCGGCCGCCTTCATGACGCGCCGGCGCTCCTCCTCGTCGACGCCGAGCTTCTCGTGCAGCAAGTACTGGTTGCTGTAGCCGAGCACCTGGTTCCACCTCAGCAGGTCGAGCACCTGCCCCAGCAGCTCGGTCAGCTGGAGCTCGGCGTCGGTCAGGCCCTTGGCCTGGGCCTGCTGCTTGCGGCGGCGGTTGGACGTCACCAGGTGCCTCGGCTCGCGGAGGCTCAGGCCTTCGCGAGGTTCTCGTTGGCGAAGTCCCAGTTCACCAGGTGCTCGAGGAACGTCTTGATGTAGTCGGGGCGCCGGTTCTGGAAGTCGAGGTAGTAGGCGTGCTCCCAGACGTCCATCGTCAACAGCGGCGTGACGCCTTCGTGCGTCACCGGGGTCTCGGCGTTCGGGGTCTTCTTGACCGCGAGCTTGCCGTCCTCGAGCACGAGCCAGGCCCAGCCGCTTCCGAACTGCGTCGCGCCCGCCTGGCTGAACAGCTCGACGAACTTGTCGTAGCCGCCGAGGTCGCTGTCGATCTTCTCGGCGATGGCGCCGGTCGGCTTGCCGCCGCCGCCCGGCTTCATCGAGTGCCAGTAGAAGGTGTGGTTCCAGACCTGGGCGGCGTTGTTGAAGACGCCGGCCTTGTCGGCCTTGCCCGCCGTCGCCTT
>CAZTQF010000378.1:0-3858 GCA_964615255.1 uncultured candidatus Brocadiaceae bacterium
CGTGCAGCCGACGTCCGTGAAGCGGGGCTCCGACGGGCGCATCCAGCAGAGCTGCAGGAACTTCGCCATGAAGACGTTTCCCCAGCGGAGCAGGAAGCGCATGTTCGCCCCCTGCTCGACCATCTGCTTGGTGGTCCGGGTGCCCATCACCATGCCGGCGTCCTCGAGGTAGCAGAGCAGCTTGACGACGTCCTTGGCGCGGAAGCTGCCGTCGGCCTCGACCAGCACCAGCAGCTCGCCGTTGGCCGCGTTCATGCCGGCGGTCAGGGCCGCGCCGTAGCCTGGCGCGGCCTCCGAGACGACCCGGGCGCCCGCGGCCGCGGCGCGCTCGGCCGTCTTGTCCTTGCAGTTGTTGTCCACGACCACGATCTCGTCGAGGTCGGGCTGCTGGCGGAACTCCTCCACCACTTGCGCGATCGTCTCCTCCTCGTTGTAGGCGGGGATGACGAGCGAGACAGTCCGATCACGGAACATGGCGTGAAGGAGGATACCCGGCACCGCAAGCGCGGGGTCGCCGGAATTGCGTTTGGTCCCGGCGCAGGACGGTCGGCCTGCGCTGCGCGGAGGCGTCGTTGGCATGGGGGAGCGGCCGGACTCGCGGTGAACCCTGACGTCGCTTTTGTCGTTGCTCGCCGCGGCCCCTATCCTCCTCCGCGTCATGTCGATGATCTCCTTGCTCGTCCTCGTCGGGCTGCTGCTGGCGCCGTCCTCGGCCGCCCAGCAGCTCGACCCTCCGCCGGCCGTCACGCGCAAGCGCGGCACGATCTACAAGAGCCAGGTCGACGGTCTGATCGGCGCGCTGCGCGCGACGGCGCGGCGCGGCGAGGCCGGCGCGGCGGGAGACGGCGTGCTCGGGAGCGACCTGCTGTCGACGGCCAAGATCCTGGTCGCGATGGGGCACTGCCACCGCCGCTACCACGTCAGCGACGGTCCGGTGGTGCGGCCGTCGCTCGACTACCTGCTGAAGAACCGGAGGTCGGACGGCGGGTTCGGCGACGCGACCGCAACGCGCTGGGTGGTCGACGCCATGATGGTGCTCGACCCCGACGGCCTCGCTGAGGACATCCGGGCGTGTGAGCGACTCCTCGAAGGGAGCGCCGCCGCCCCGGCCGCATTCGAGGCCAGGGTCGACGCGGTGCTCGCTGGCGTGCGCGCCGACCGCTTCCCCGAGGGCCTGGCGGCCGCCGAGGCCGCGCTCGCCGACGGCTGGATCCGTGCCCCCGAGAAGCTCGATCGCAAGGCGGCGGCAGACGCGCTCTGCGCGCTCGTTGCCTGCCAGCGCGCCAACCGACTGATGGACCAGGGGCGCCAGGAGCCGGGAGACGCGCCGTGGTCCGCGTCGCAGGAGCGCGCCTTCGCCTGGCTGTTCGGGCAGCAGCAGGAGGGTGTCTTCTCGGTCACCATGCCGATGAAAGACGACGCGGGCGAAACGGTGATGCGTTCGTTCCCCGACCCTGCGTTCACCGGCTTCGGCCTGATGGCGCTGCAGAGCAAGCCCGCGAGCAAGCGCACGGCCGCCGAGCAGGACGTGATCGACCGCGGCTTGCGGTGGCTGCTGTCGCAGCAGAACGAGGACGGGACCTTCGGCCAGCAGGTGACCAACTACACGACCTGCGTCGTCGTCGGCGCGCTGTCGCGCTGGCCGGACCCCAGCAAGGCGCAGGCGCTCAAGCGCGCCCAGAAGGCGATCCTGATGTTCCAGAACACCGAGTCGGGCGGCTACTCGCCCGGGGACCGGGACTACGGCTCCATCGGCTACGGCAACAGCCAGCGCGGGGACCTCAGCAACCTGCACTTCTCCCTCGAAGCGCTCCGGGAGACCGGGTTGCCCGAGGACCACGAGGCGCTCAAGAAGGCCATCGTCTTCCTGCAGCGCACGCAGAACCTGAAGTCGAGCAACGACTTCTCGGGTCGGGTCCCGCACCCCGACCGCGAGGGCGAGACGCTGCAGGTCGTCTCCGGCGACGACGGCGGCGCGTCCTACTACCCGGGCAACAGCAACGCGGGCTATACGGTCAACCCCGACGGGACCGCGATCGCGCGCAGCTACGGATCGATGACCTACGCGCTGCTGAAGTCCTACACGCTCGCGGGGCTCAAGGGTGGCGACCCGCGCGTCAAGGCCGCCGTGAAGTGGATCCAAGACAACTGGACGCTCGCGGTCAACCCGGGCTCGGACCCGGCGATGGGCGAGAAGGTGAAGTACGCCGGCCTGTTCTACTACTACATGGTGCTCGCCCAGGCGCTCGACGCGTCGGGCATCGACACGGTCCAGGTCCCTGACCCCGACCTCGTCACGTCGGGGCTCGAGCCGACGAAGCCGGTGGACTGGCGGCAGGCGCTGCGCGATCACCTCGCGTCGATCCAGCAGCCCGACGGCACCTGGATCAACGGCAAGAACGGGCGCTGGATGGAGAACCTGCCGCTGCTCTGCACCTGCTACGCGATGGCGGCGCTGGAGCGCTGCAGGTGAGCGGAGGGGGCCTGCCGGCTCAGCCGGCGTGGTTCCGCTACGAGCGAGCGGGCGCAGCGCTGCTCGGCGCGGTCGATCCCAACGCAGGCGCGCCGCGCTGGCTGGACCTGGGGCCGCTGGACGTCGTTTCGCTGCTCGCAGCAGGTGGCCTGCGCCGTGAGGACCTCGCCGCGCGCATGGCGGATGCGCCGCAGATGGCCGCGCCCGAGCGCTGGCTGCCGCCGGTGCCGCGCGGCGGCAAGATCCTCTGCCTCGCCAAGAACTACGTGAAGCACGCGCGCGAGTTCGGGGCCGAAGCGCCGACGGAGCCGATCTTCTTCGACAAGCTCCCCGACACGCTCGTCGCCCACGGCGACGAGGTCGTGATCCCGGCCTGGCTTGAGACCCGCGTCGACCACGAGGCCGAGCTCGGGCTGGTGCTCGGCTTCGATGACCCCGGGGACCGCGGGCGGAAGGACGTCGACGAAGCCGACGCGCGCGCGCTGGTCGCGGGCTACACGGTGATCAACGACGTGACCGCCCGCAAGCTCCAGGGCCAAGACCGCGACCAGAAGTACCCGTGGCTGCGCGCGAAGGCGATCGACACGTTCTGCCCGGCCGGGCCGTTCGTGGTGCCGGCCGACGCGATCGACGGCGACGACCTGCAGGTCGTCATGCGCGTCAACGGCGAGGTCCGCCAGGACGCGCGGACGAGCGAGATGGTGTTCTCGATCGAGCAGGCGCTCGCGGCGATGGCGCGCGTGACGACGCTGCGGCCCGGCGACCTCGTGGCGATGGGGACGCCCGAGGGCGTCTCCGCAGTGCATCCGGGCGATCGCATGGAGGTCGAGGTCGAGGCGCTCGGCGCGCTCTGCAACCCGGTCGTCCGCGGGCGCTGACGCGCTCCTAGAAGCGCAGCGTCTCGACCGACGAGAGGGTCGCGCTCGCGCCCTGGCCGCCGAACAGCGCCAGCGTGCCGTCCGGCAGCAGCTGCGCGGTGTGGCTCGCCCGCGGCCCCGTGAGCGGCGGCGCGGCGCCCCAGCTGTTGGTCGACGGCTGGAACACGTGCACGGCGCTGATCGAGCTCGGCGCGGTCAGCAGGCCCTGGGCGCCTCCGCACACCGCGACCCGGCCGTCGCCGAGCAGGGTCGCCGAGTGCAGCGCGCGCGCGGCGGGCATGTTGACCGTCTGCCATCCGCCCGTAGCCGGGTTGAAGAGCTCGGCGCCGTTGATCGGGGCGGCGTTGGTGGCGCCGAGCAGGCTCGGCACGTCGATGCCGCCGGTCATCAGGATCCGGCCGTCGTTCAGGCGGACCTGGTTGTACTGGTGGCCGGCGCGCCCCTGCGCCATGTTCGGCCCGTTCGACCAGCCGCTCCGCGGCTTCCAGCGAATTCGCCGACCGTGAG
>CAZTQF010000379.1:0-3852 GCA_964615255.1 uncultured candidatus Brocadiaceae bacterium
CACCTTCTCGGGCGGCGAGGCGCAGCGGATCAAGCTCTGCGCTGAGCTGCAGCGCCGCCCGGCGGCGCACACGATCTACGTGCTCGACGAGCCGACTACGGGCCTGCACGCAGACGACGTCCAGAAGCTGCTGCGGGTGCTGGACCGGCTGCTCGAGCGCGGCGACTCGATCGTCTGCATCGAACACCATCTCGACGTGATCGCCGCGGCCGACCACGTCATCGAGATGGGGCCCGAGGCGGGCGCGGGCGGCGGCCGCGTCGTGGCGACCGGGACGCCCGAAGCCCTGAGCGCGGTGAAGGTCAGCCACACCGGCCGCTTCCTGAAGGATCACCTCGCGGGCCGCGCCGGCCCCTCGGGGCGGCGCGCTGCAGGGGCTGCGCGACGGCGGAGCGCGCGCAAGCGCGCGGAGGAGCCTGCGTGACCTCGACCCGCGAGCAGCAGCCGATCTCCGCGGAGCCGCCGCTGATCGTCCAGGCGGACGGCGCCGTGCTCCTCGAGACGCTGCATCCCCGCTACGACGAGGCGCGGGTGCGGCTGGGCTCGTTCGCCGAGCTGGAGAAGTCGCCGGAGTACGTTCACTTCTACCGGATCACGCCGATCAGCGTTTGGAACGCCGCGGCGCTCGGCGCGCGCGCCGAGGAGGTGCTGCGCTGGCTCGAGGAGAACGCCCGCTTTCCGATCGACGCGGCCGTGACCGAGCGCATCGCGGAGTGGTTCCGGCGCTACGGCCTGCTGCGCTTCGAGCGCGTCGACGAGGAGCGTCTGCGGCTTCGCTGTGAGGACGCGGAGCTCATGTCAGAGCTGCTCGATCACCCGAAGCTCGCGCCGCTGCTGCAGGTCGGCCCGAGGAAGAAGGTGACCTTGTCCGCCGACGCGCGCGGCGAGGTGAAGCAGGTCCTGGTCCGGCTCGGCTACCCGGTAGACGACCGCGGCGGCTACCGGTCGGGGGATGAGCTCTCCTTCGAGCTCGCGTCGGCGCGTGGCTTCGCGCTGCGCGACTACCAGCGCGCCGCGGCCGAGGCCTTTCACCGGAGCGGCTCGGACGAGGGCGGCTGCGGCGTGGTGGTGCTGCCCTGCGGAGCCGGCAAGACCGTGGTCGGGATCGCGGCGATGCACCTGTTGCAGACCAACACCCTGGTGCTGACCACCAACACGGTCGCCGTGCGTCAGTGGGTCCGCGAGATCCGGGCCAAGACCGGCCTCGGGGAACACCAGGTCGGCGAGTACACGGGGGAGCAGAAAGAGATCCGGCCCGTGACGGTCGCGACCTATCAGATCCTGACGCACCGCCGCGGCAAGCTCGAGGGCTTCACGCACCTCGACCTGTTCGACAAGGGCGGCTTCGGGCTGATCGTCTACGACGAGGTCCACTTGCTGCCGGCGCCCGTGTTCCGGGCCACGGCCGGGATCCAGGCGCGCCGACGGCTCGGCTTGACGGCGACCCTCGTGCGAGAGGACGGCCGGCAGGACGAGGTCTTCTCCCTGATCGGTCCGAAGCGCTACGAGCTGCCGTGGAAGGAGCTCGAGCGGCGCGGCTTCCTGGCGGTCGCGCAGTGCTTCGAGGTGCGCGTCGCGCTCGGCGAAGAGCGCCGGCAGCGCTACCTGACCGCGTCGGCGCGGAGCCAGATCCGGATCGCGTCGGACAACGAGCGCAAGCTCGACGTCGTGGGCCGACTGCTGCGCCGCCACGCGGCTGACCGCGTGCTGCTGATCGGGCAGTACCTCGACCAGCTCAAGAAGTTGGCGACGCTCTTCGAGCTGCCCTTGATCACCGGGCAGACCCCCAACGCCGAGCGGGATCGCCTCTACGCCGGCTTCCGCAGCGGCGCGGTCCCGCACCTGATCGTGAGCAAGGTGGGGAACTTCGCCGTCGACCTGCCCGACGCCAACGTGGCCATCCAGGTCAGCGGGACGTTCGGCAGCCGCCAAGAAGAGGCCCAGCGGCTCGGGCGCGTGCTGCGCCCGAAGCCCGACGGCCGCGGCGCGAGCTTCTACACCCTGGTCAGCGAGGACACGCGCGAGCAGGACTTCGCGAGCAAGCGGCAGCTGTTCCTGACCGAGCAGGGCTACTCATACGAGATCCTGGGAGCCGACAGCCTCTCGGACTCCGACGACCGGGAGGTGAGGGCGTGAGTCGGCTGAGCCTGAGGGTGCTGCTGCGCGGCAGCGGCGAGGACGAGCAGCTGGAGTGTCTGCGCCAATGGTTGGGAGCGCAGGACGACGCGAGCCTCCGGTCGCGCAGCGGCAAGCCTTCGCTGGGGCGGGCGAGCGGCGCGATGGAGGACGAGGCGCGGGTGTTGGAGCGCGTCGGTGCTTTGCCCAGAAAGCTCCAGGACCTGCTCGACGTGTTCTTCGCGCCCCAAGGCGCGGTCCGGACGGTGCAGGCGCTGTTCACTGAGTTCGGTCAGAACTTCAAGAGCCGCTTCGACCTGGAGGCGTCGCTCGCGGCTCTGCATCGCGAAGCGTTCCTGTGGCCGGTCAAGGACAAGCGCTGGGCGCACTACGACACGCCATCCTGGGCGGCGCCGAGCGAGCTCGTCGAGTGCGTGTTGGCCTACCGCGAGCGTCGCCAGCGGCAGCTGCCCGACACGCTGACGCTGCAGGGCTTCCTGCAGGCCCGCTACTTTCAGAAGCACCAGCAGGACGCGGGCACCCAAGAAGAGAAGGAGCAGCGCGCCGCCGACCACGCGCGCAAGATCTACAAGCTCTACACGCTGGACGCGGCGATGCAGCAGCGGCTCGACAAGCTGCCCGCGCACGTGCGGGCGATGGTCGAGGCGACGCTGCACACGCACGGCGGCATCGCGAGCTACGAGGAGCTGGTGGGCGAGGTCGACGGCGCGGCGCCGCCGGACTTCGAGCTGTTGGGCAAGAGCCTCGAAGAGGCGATGCTCGGCACCACGGCGAACCTCGACCTCGCCCGCTTCGGGATCCAGCCCTATGCGCAGGGCGTGGTCGTCTTCCACGAGGTCGCGCTTTGGGCGCTCCGGCGGCGGACGCACGAGCGCGACCTGGCGGTGGAGCAGGAGCTCTGCGCGCGCAGCGACCTCGCGACCAACGTCTGCAAGTTCCTGAGGGAGCTGCAGCAGACCAAGGTGCTGTTCACCGCGGAGGGCGAGCTGTTCAAGGCGTCGGCGAAACGGATCGCGGGGGCGCTGTTGCCGATCCCCGGCGGCTTCCTGCCGGCTGAGTCGCAGCTGGAGTTGATCTACCGCTTCTGTCTGCAGCGGCGCCTGATCGATCGTCGCGGGGAGCGCGCGCTGCGGCCAACGGCGTCGGGCCAGCAGTTCGAGCGCGCGAGCTTGTCCGATCAGCTCAAGCTGCTGCTGAGCCACTTCGTCGAGGAGCGCACGCTGCCGGGAGAGGCCTTCCACCACACCCGGATGCGTCGGGTGCTCCTGCGGCTGCTGCGCCGGGGTGAGCCGCTCCGCTGGGGCGACGTGGCGACGCTGCCGTTTCTGACCCGCAACGCGTACCTGTCGCAGCTGGACACCGCCGCCGCGGAGGAGTTCTTCGCGGCGCGCTTCCAGGGCGGCGCGTACACGCCGAGCGAGTCGCTGCAGCAGATGGCCTGGAACCTGCTGGTCTGGATCAAGAAGCGGCTGTTCCCGCTCGGTCTCGTCGACGTCGGGTTGCACGGCGGTCGGGTCGCCGCGCTGCGCCTCTCGCGGCTCGGCGCAGAGCTGCTCGACGCCGAGCTCGCGACCAAGGTCGGCGGCACGCGCTGCACGGTCATCGTCCAGCCCGACTTCGAGGTGCTGGTGTTCCCGGGCGACGACGAGCACGAGGTCCTGCACCTGTTCGACCGGTTCGCGGAAATGGTTAACAAAGACTGACGGGTGTATGCAT
>CAZTQF010000380.1:0-3828 GCA_964615255.1 uncultured candidatus Brocadiaceae bacterium
CAGCCGAGCGTCACCAGCGGCTCAGCGATCCAAAGCAGCGACGGCGAACGGCGCGCCGGCGCGACCGCGCGCATCCTGGCCGCCTTTCGGACCGCTGCCGGTACCTCCGGCCGCGCTGCCGCGGGCGAAGCGAGCGCTTGCGTGGCGGTCGGGGCCGTCATGGCGGTTGGCTCCGGGGCGCAGGGCGCCTCCTCGTCGACCGCGCACGCCTCGGCCGCGGAATCGTGGGCCGCCAGCGAGGGTTCGCAGGGCGCGGGCTCGGCCGCGAGCGGCACGGAGCCGTAGGAGTATGGGTCGTAGCTCGTCATGGTCAGCCGGTGAACTTGCGGCGCTGGTAGCTGGACGGGATGTCGAGCTCCTTGCGGTACTTCGCGACCGTCCGGCGCGCGACCTGCACGCCGCGGGCGCGCAGCCCTGCGACCAGGTCGTCGTCGGAGAGCGGCTGGCGCTTGTCCTCGGCCTCGACCAGCTCACGCAGCTGCTCGGCGACGCCCATGCGCCCCTGACCTTCGGCGGGCGCGGCGTCGATGCGGCCGCCGTCGAAGAACTCGCGGAGCGCGAACACGCCGCGGTCGGTCTGCACGTGCTTGCCCGCGATCGTCCGGCTGACGGTCGACGTGTGCAGCGCGAGCTCCTCGGCGATCTCGCTCATACGCAGCGGACGGATCGCCGCGCGGCCCTTCTGCAGGAACGCGCGCTGCCGCTCCATCGTCGCGGCGACGACCCGCGACAGCGTCGCCTTGCGCTGCTGGATGGCGTCGATCAGGTCGCGCGCCGAGCGGAGCTTGGGGCGCAGGTAGTCGCGCACCTCGCGGTCGGTCCGACGGTCGCCCGCGAGCGCTGCGTAGTCGCGGTTGACGTGGAGGTCGGGGAGCGCCTCGTCGTCCAGCGCGACCCGGACGGCGCCGTCCTGCACCCAGGCGAACGCGTCCGGCTGCACCGGGAGCTCGGCGTCCTGGACGAACTCCGCCCCCGGGCGCGGGTTGAGCGTCCGGACGCGCTCGAGCAACGCCTGCAGCTCCTCGAGGCTGAGCGCCAGCGCGCGCGCCACGGCGGGGAGCTTGTTGCGCGACAGCTCCGCGAGGTGCTCGCGCAGCATCGCCTCGATCAACGGCAGGTCCGGATCGCCCGCTGCCTGCGCGAGCATCGCCGCGACGGCGTCGCGCGCGCCCAGCCCGCGCGGCTCCAGCTGCATCAGCGCCGCCCTCGCGTCTGCGACGAGCGGCTCGTCCAGGCCGAGCTCGAGGGCGAGCTCCGGATCGGTCTGCGGCAGCAGCCCGCGCTCGTCGAGCCGCTCAACCAGCAGCTCCACCACCTCGATCAGCAGCGGCGGCGCGCCGCGGAAGACCAGCTGCTCGCGCACCCTGTCGACGGCGCGGACCGACGAGTCGGCGACGCTGTTGAGGAAGCCGAGCTTCTTGTCTTCGCCGTCGCTCGGCGCCCGGCGCAGCTCCTCGAAGCTGGGCTCTTCGCGCTCGGGGGCGGGCCGCTCCTGGGGTTCCGGCGCTTCGACCTCCCGCTGCTCGACCTCCAGCGTCTCGTTCTGCTGCAGCTCGGCGTCGACGAACGCGACGAGGTCCGCCGTCGCGAGCTGCAGGACCTCGATGGACTGCAGCATCTGCGGCAGCAGCGCCATGCGCTGTTCCTGGCGTTGTCCGAGGTTGAGGTCGAGGCTCATGGATCCGCTCCATGAGTGGTTTCGACCGCATCCAGCGCGATCTTGAGCAGAGCGGGCGGACTGTCCAAGAAAGCAGCAGTCGCGTGGACCGCCGGTGGCACCGGCAGGTCGCGCGCAGCCGACGGCGCTAGGGGGCCTCGGCGTCTCTGGCCGGCCAAACGGCCGCGCAGCAGCCGACCGCGGCCCACGGCAGCACCTGCGTCACGACCCGGGGCGCTGCGACGTGCAGCTGCCAGCTGTTGGTCCCGATGAACACCAGCAGATAGCCGGCCATGGCGGCGGCCCAGGCCAGGAACAGCAAGCCGACGGGCGAGCCCAGCGCCGCGCGAGGGCCGCGCTGGATCATGCAGACCGCGAACGCCAGCGGGAACAGCAGCACCAGCAGGCCGTGCTGCGACGGGTCGAGGGACATCTCGCCGAAGAACGCGAGCACCTCTGCGCCGTTCTGGGAGACCCCGTCGACGAAGCGCGCGACGACCCCGCGGCTGGCCTCGCCCTCGAGGTAGCTGCCGAGGTCGTAGTAGGCGTTGAACCCGCGCCGCGCGAGCACGGCGGCGACGGGCAGCAGCAGCCAGAGCAGCCAGCGCGTGTCTCGCGGGGATGCCGCCGCAAGCACCTGCGGCCGTCCGAAGAAGCGCGACGCGATCGCCGCCGCGAGCAGGCACGGCACGAGCAGCTCGCCTTCGTTCTTGCTGGCGAGCATGCCCGCCATCGCGACGCACGCCAGCCGCCACCACGCGCGCTCGCCCCGCTCTCGCCAGCGCAGCAGCGACTCGGCGGCCAGGGCCGCCGTGCAGGCCAGCATCAGGTCGGAGAACATCACCGCGACGAGCGCCCGCATCAGCGGGCCGACGAGGGCCGCCAGCACCAGCGCGCCGAGCCACGGATGGGTCCGTCGGCGCAGCGCCGAGGCCAGGATCAACAGCATCGCGACCCCGAACAGCTGGATCGGGAGGCGGTTGTCGAAGTGGACGATCTCGCCGCGACAGCCGTAGACCAGCGCCTGGATCAGCGGGTTCCAGGACGGGTAGAAGCCGGTGATCGCGAAGTGGTGGAGGCCCTCGGCCACCTCGCCGCCGGGCGCTGCGAACAGCACCTTCGCCTTGGCCGCCCAGATGTCGGCCTCGTCCGAGCGCCGCACGGGGTAGACGCGGCTCGCGAGCGCGTCGAACAAGAACACCTCGACGCCGAGGATCAGCCCCCAGTCGACGGCCGACGACCGGCGCGGCAGCGGCGGAGACAAAGCTGCGCCCGCGGCGCCTGGGGCACGTGACGCGCCGTCGGCGCGCAGGCGCCACGCGGCCACCGCCGCGGCGGCGAACAGCCACCACCAGATCGAACCGGGCCGCCCGCAGCCGAGCCACGACGCGGTCAGCGCGGCGACCGCGAGCTGACCGACGACGTAGGCCGCGCCGCAGCGGAGCCGCCAGTCCGCGTCCCGCGGCAGCCCGAGCCAGCGCAGCAGCGCGGCGCCGACGAGCAGCGGCGCGAGCACGCTGCCCAGGAGCGTGAGCGAGAGTCCGGCCCAGGCGCTCATCGCGGCGGCTCGAACCCCCAGAGCTCGAACCCCGGCCCCCGGTCGGTCCGCGACCACCCCGGGAGGCCGGCGGGGCTCGGCTGCCAGTCGAAGACGCACAGCGCCACGTCGCGGCCCTGCGCGAGCAGCAGCGGCAGGTTCCCGAGCACGTTCTCGGTCTGCACCAGCCACGGCCGCGGGTAGAGCAGCGCCGAGAACTCGCCCAGCTGGCCGTTCTGCGCCATCAGCTCCTCCAGCTGCTGCGCCGACAGCGCGCTCACGTCTCCCGCGAGGCGCGACGTCAGCAGCACCTGGCCCGGCTTCGCCCGCTCCCGGAGGGCGCGTAGCGTCTCGGCCCGGTCGCCCATCGCACGCCGCAGCCGCTCGTCGTCGTCGAGCGTGAGGCCGCGCACGACGTCCGGCGCGTTGGCGACGATCCGCCGCGGCAGCTGCCAGTGCTGGTAGCCGGCGACGCAGGCCAGGACCCCGACGAGAGCGGCGCGGGACGCGATCGTCAGTCGAGGTCGTGGCTCCATGGCGGCGCGCGCCATGCTAGCACGCTGCTCAGGGCGCGCCACGCGCGGCCGGCGCGCTCAGCGCGGCCGCCGCGGCCGCGGGCGCGGCCGCGACTCGG
>CAZTQF010000381.1:0-3824 GCA_964615255.1 uncultured candidatus Brocadiaceae bacterium
TGACCCCCTACGACGCAGACGAGACCCGCGGCACCGTCGCTGGCGAAGCCCGCGCCCTCGGGGACGACGGCTCGCTGGTGGCCGCGCCGGTCTACGGCACCTTCCGTCAGGAAGGGACGGTAGCGCAGGTCTACATCGTCGACTCCTGCAGCAACGGCGACCAGAACTTCGTCAGCTGGAGGATGGACCTGACGTCGCGCGAGGTCGCCGTCAGCTACTGGTCGCTCGTCCCGTCGGCGTAGCGCGAGGTCGGCGTCTGCCGGGCGCGGCAGGTCCCGATCAGTTGATCGTGATCTGCAGCGCGTTGGTCGTCACGAACGGCACCGGGCTCGCGAGGCCCGGGTCGAGCGAGGCGAGCTGCGACGTGAACGAGAACCCCGACAGCGCCGAGCTGCTGGGGATCGGCAGCGGGGTGCGCACGTGGCCCATGGCCGCCTGGGCGCGCACGTCGCCGGTGCCGGCGGAGCCCGCGTTGACGACGTCCAAGCTCGTGTAGAGGAAGCAGCCGGGCGTCCCCGGGAGCGGGATCGCCGGATAGCCCTGCACGGTGCCGAAGGCGTGGATCGTCAGCGCGCCGGAGCCGAAGCCGCTCGCCTCGATCGCGAACTGCGGGGTGCCCACGTTGGCCGGGTAGTTGGTGAAGGTCGCGGGCGCGCCGCCGCTCGAGCCCGGGCAGCCCGCGCCGACGGTCGCGACGCCCGCGCCGTCGAGGTAGCCGCAGTAGAGCCGGAACTTGAGCGCCTCGGGGTTCATCGAGGTCCACGTGCCGCCGTTGAGGCGCTTCATCGGCAAGCTGCTGCCGCCTGGCTCGATGGGGGGCGTCGACCAGCCCGGCTCGTGCAGGACGATCCAGTACTTGGTGTTGGCCTGCATCACGACCGGGGCGTCGAAGTTTGCGCCCTGCCAGGACGTCGGGATGCGGATGCGCCACGTGCCGCCGGCGAGGCGCTGGCCGGGCTGGCCCGGGTTCGCCGGGTCTTCGTCCCAGATCTCGAGCTTCATGTGCGGCCCGACCTGCGACGTGTAGTTGTTGGTCGTGTAGATCCGCCCGCTCTGCACGACGAGCGTGCTCGGCGCCGTGATCTCCCACCCCCAGACCCCGGGCCCGCTAGAGAAGTAGCCGAAGATGGAGCCTACGACGGCGTTGGAGAGGTCGTTCTCCGAGAGGCAGGGAGCCGCCTGTGCCGGCGAGGCGGATGCCGCGAGGACGCACGCGGTCAGCGTGCGGAGAAGGGGAGTGGTGCGCATGGGTTGCTGTGGGGGAAGCAGGAGAACGGAAGGGTCGAGTCGGCCCAGAATGATATCCCGCGGGCGAGCACGCACGCGGTCTCCGAACGCTGTTCCCGGTGCGCGCGGCCGTCCGGAGCATGTCGCTGGGCCGCAACGCGACCGTGGAGCTTGACGGAGCTGCCCGCGATGATTCCGTCGATCGCTCGTCCGCCGGTCCAGCTATTGACCGTGTGCGCTTTGCAGGCGCGGGCGCCTGTGTTCCCCTACGGTCATGGACGAGTCGGGCTCAGACGGCGATCGCGGCGTCCTGCGGGCCGCTCGCAGCGGCGTGGGTTGGTCGTCGCGGCGCCGCCGCAGCGCGCTGGTGACGGGCCTCGTGACCGTGATCGCCGCCGGCATCGCGCTGCTCGAGCTGTTCGTGCTCGAAGGCGAGACCGTCTTTGATCAGCGCATCGGATCCGTTCGAGATGTCCGCGTCGAGCTCCCCCTGGCGCGCGCGGGGGAGCCGCATCTGCTGAGGATCTACTGCCGACGGAAGAACAGGCTGGCGATCACGCTCGAGGCGCCCGGCGGCGAGCAGGTCGCCGAGTTCGACGAATGGACCTACCACAAGACGCACTTCGTCGAGTTCACGCCGAAGGTCGCCGGGACCTACGTGCTCGCGGGGACCCAAAGCTTCAAGTCGACGCGGTCGGCCTCGCCCCGCGTACAGGTGTTCGTCAACGACCGCCGCTGGTTCGGCCCCTGGATCTACGCGCTGGGGATCTGACTCCGGGCCGCCCGCGCCGCTACTGGTGCTCGATGCGGACGACGAGCGCGGTGTTGGTCACGAGGTGGCCAGCGGCCGCCTGGGCGTCGCCCTCTACCGTCGCCATGTCGAGCGCGTAGCGCGCGCCGACGGTCCACGAGATCGCGTCGGTGGTGGTCCGCGTCGCCCAGTCGAGCCACTGCGTCACGAAGCCGAGGCCCTGCAGCGCGCCGTCGTTGGGGATCGGGATCCGCCACGTGCCGACGCCCATCGACGCGCCGAGCAGATCGGGCAGCAGCACCGGCGTGACGCTCATCGGATCGACGCGGATCGCGCAGCCGGTGTAGGGCGCGCCCCAGCCGATCAAGCTCAGGGGCACAGGCGCAGCGAGCGCTGGCCCGGTCATCGCGAACGCGAAGAAGTTGGGCGTGCCGCCCGCGGTGAAGGTCGCAGTGCTGCCGACGCTCAGGCCGTAGTCGTCGACGTAGGCCTGCGTCGCGAACGGCCCGCAGCCGCCGCCGAGCGTCACCGCAGCCCCCGTCGGGTCCTCACTGTGCGCGTCCGGGAGCCACTCATAGCTCTCCAGGCCTGGCACCGCGGCGCCGGTGATGTCGACACACAGCCTCCCGCCGGAGTACGCGAACGGCGTCTGGAACACGACGCGGACCACGTTGTCGGCGGTCCACGCGACCGCGGGGCCGGCGGCTGCTGGCGACGCAGGAAACGCCACCTGCCCGTCGAACACCTGCACGGCGTCGGCGCCCACGTTGGCCGCGAACGTCCGGTTGGCGTCGTAGGTGTCCGCCGAGGACGAGCTGACGGTGACGGTCCAGTGTGCGGCGCCCGCGGGGTAGGCGTCGGCGTTGGCGTCGCGACGCAGCTCGATCGCCGTCAGCTGCTTGCCGACCAGGGCGCCGAGGTGCGAGGCGCCGATCAGCACCTGCTGGCGCATGTCGTCTCCGGCCCCGGCGAGCCAGAGGTGGCGGACGGCGTCGCTCGCTGCGTGCGCCGCGGGGATCGTGACAGAGGTCTGGGCCGAGGCTGCGGCGGCGAGCGCTACGAAGGAGAGTCCGTGGGCGAGTGCTTTCATGGCGGAGTTGCGGAGCGACGGGCGGACGAGCGAGCTAGGGAGCCGGGGCGACGATCGAGATCAGCACCGTCTGCACGACGGCGCCGCGCACGACGGAGACCGCGATCACCTCGCCGGGTGCGTTGGGGACGGCGATCGTCACCCTGCCGGACCTCGGCACGCGCTGCTTTCGGTAGGGCGCGCCCGGGGCGTCGACCCAAACTTCGTGCACGCCGGCCTGGACCGTGACCTGCACGGCGCCGCCGGCGGGCGCGGTCGAGGGTGCTTTGAGGACCTGGCCGGACTGCACGGGATCAGCGGAGGCGCTTGAGGCGGAGGGAGAGCGCGCTGTGCGCCGCGGCCGCGCGCGGCGCCTCGTCGAGGCGTCGGGCGATCCACTGCGCCGCGAGGACGCGGTCGGGGAAGGACGGGTACGTCAGGCACGCGCGGCCGAGCCGCGCGACGCCGGACCAGAGCACCGCGTCGTAGAGATCGTCCGACGCGACGAAGTGCAGCAGCCGGAAGCGCGCGTCGACCAGCTCGTCGGCGGTGCCGCTCGCTGCCAGTCGGCGCAGCTCGTCGCGCTCGCGCTCGCGGCCGCTCGCGGCGGCGGGTACGGCCGCGTCGCCGTCGCCGTCGCCGCCCGCGACGACTCCGCTGGCGCTGCCGAGCGAGACGCCCGCGACGAACGTACCGCCCGCGAGCAGGAACGCCCGGCGGGAGTGGGTGGACCCGGCGGGCGCGTCGGACGAGGCGAGGTAGACGGGATCGAGGCGC
>CAZTQF010000382.1:0-3820 GCA_964615255.1 uncultured candidatus Brocadiaceae bacterium
TTGCCCCCGGCCTTGCCGCCCTTCTTGGTCTGCTGCTTGGCTTCACGCTCGTCTGCACGGCGATAGAGCTGGAAGTGGTCGATCACGGCGAGGCCGTCCTGGTTGGTCAGGCGGCGGGTCCGCACCTCAACCCGCGCCAGCGGACGCTGGTCTGCAGACGCACCGCGCCGCGCGCGCCGCTCCATCTCAGCCTTGGCGAGGCCCGCGTCCCGGCGCGCCTCGCGCAGGCCGGATTCGAGCCCGCCGAGCTTGGCGCGCGCGCCCTCGGCGCCCTTGGGGTTGGCGCGCGCCCACTTTTGCACTTCGGCGATCCACGCCTCGAGCTGCTCCGCGCGCGCCTGCAGCTCCTCGTACGAACCGGCCATCGGGATCCGCTCGACGACGCCTACCGCAACGCCTGCGACCGGCGCGCCCTGCTGGTCGACGACCCTGATCGTGACCGACTCGTCGGCCTCCAAGGTGAGCACCTCGACGTGCCCCTCCGCCGCGACCTCCCCCACCCACTTGAAGGCGTAGGCGCCGGCTGCCTTGGCGACTAAGACCGAATTACGGGCGAAGCGCTGCACCTCGACGCGGCCGGCTTCGTCGGTGCGGAAGCGGCGTCCGCGGCGCTCGGCGACGCTGCTCCAGTGCTGCGCGAACGGCCCCTGGGTGATCTCCCAGTCAGCCTGGGCGCTGTCCATGACGAACACCTCTGCGTCGACGGCAGCCTGCCCAACGACCCGGTCCCACACCTGGACCGTGATCCTACGGCGTCCGCTGGCGGCGTCGGCTGCGACCTGAGACAGGCTCGCCGGCACTTCGCGCTCGAGCGCGTCTCCGCGCGCTGTGGCCGGGAGCTCCGCGGCCGAGGGAGACAGCGCGGCCGCCGCCGCAGCCGCTCGCTTGTCCGCGCCGGCCTGCCCGGCAGCAGCCGGCAGCGGCGTCGGTGACGGCGAAGAGTTCAGCCACCAGAGGGCGCTGAGGAGCAAGGCTGCGCCGATCGCGAGCGTCGCGACCCAGGGGATGTTGCGGTTCTGGCTCATGGCTTCACGGCGAGGATCGGGGCGTATACGACATCGTGTCGTAGCCCCTCGCAGCGCACCGCACAAGTGCCCGAGGAGCGCGCCGCCGCGAACCCGCTACTGTTGCGTTATGCACCACGCGCCTCGCTTTCTGATCGCCGTCCTCTCCGCCTGCGGCGTCGCCAACGCACAGTGGCAGCAGTCCTCGCTCACCACCTCACCCGGCCCCCTCGTCGGCCCCGCCATGGCGGGCGACCTCAACGGCACCATCCTGCTCTCTGGCGGCGACACGGGCTCGTTCCCTGCCGGCCTGACCACCGCGTCGTGGCTCTACTCCCAGGGCACGTGGCTGCAGGTCGGATCTACCGGCCCGAGCGGCCGCACCGAAGCGCAGCTCGTCTACGACGCGCAGCGCCAGGTCTGGGTGCTCTACGGCGGCTGGACCTCGCTGTTCTCGATCGGCCAGGGCAACGACCAGACGTGGGAGTTCGACGGCGCGGCGTGGTCGCAGGCGGCGCCCGCCAACACGCCCGGCGGCTTCTGGAAGCACGCAATGTGCTATGACGTGGTGCGCGGCGTCACGGTGCTGTTCGGCGGCTCGACCAACGGCCTGCTCGGCGCGACCGACGGGACCTACGAGTACGACGGCTCGACGTGGACGCAGCGCAACCCGAGCGCGACGCCGGGCTGGCGCGAGCAGCACTCGATGTGTTTCCACACCGGCCTCGGCGTGTCGGTGATGTTCGGGGGCTTCAACGCGCTGGCGAACTCGGTCCAGAACGAGACCTGGACGTGGGACGGGACCAGCTGGACGCTGCTGCCCGCGGTCGGCCCGCAGCCGCCCGCGCGCGCCAGCGCCGAGATGGTCTACGACGCCACCCGCGGCGTGTGCGTGCTGCACGGCGGCAACACCAACACCGGCGCGGTGCTGACCGACACCTGGGAGTTCAACGGCGTGACCTGGACCCAGATCCCGGGCGCGGGCCCGGGTGGCCGGAGCTTCGGCTGCGCGTTCGACGCCGGCGAGCGCCTCGTGGTGCGCCACGGCGGCTTCGGGCACGCGGCCGAGACCTGGACCTTCGGCGCGACCCGCGAGGCCTTCGGCGCCGGCTGCGCGGGCAGCAGCGGCGTGCCTGCGCTCGACGCGATCGACGCGCCGCGGCTCGGCGCCGGCTATGCGCTCGTGCTCGACAACCTCAACCCGGGCGTCCCGGTGGGCTTCTTCGTCCTGTCGCTGACAGAGACGCCGGCCACGTCGCTCGCTGCGCTCGGCATGCCGGGGTGCGCGTCGTACGTGGGCCTCGACGCCGTCCAGGGCGGCGCGGCGACCGCGGGCGTCGCGAACGTCTCGGTGCCGCTGCCGAACGACCTCTCGCTGGTCGGCGTGCCGCTGCTCGCGCAGGGCCTCTCGTTCGACCCCGGGGTCAACCCGGCGTGGCTCACCACGTCCAACGGCCTGCGCGGCGTGATGGGGCGCTGAGCGGCGCTCAGGCGCGGCCGAACCGGTCGGTCGCGCCGAGCAGCTCGCTCCGGATGCCCGGCTCGAACGCCGAGTGGCCGGCGTCTTCGACGAGGACCAGCTCGGACTCGGGCCAGGCCCGCTGCAGGTCCCAGGCAGACCGCGCCGGACACACGACGTCGTAGCGCCCCTGCACCACCACCGTCGGGACGTGCCGGACCTTGTCGACGTCGCGCAGCAGCTGCTCTTCGACCTCGAAGAACCCGCCGTTGACGAAGTAGTGGCACTCGATGCGCGCGAACGCCACCGCGAACTCGTCCGCGCCGGTCTCCGCGATCTTCTTCGCGTCCGGGTAGAGCAGGCTCGTGGTGCCCTCCCAGATCGACCACGCGCGCGCTGCCTCGACGCGGACCGCCTCGTCGTCGCTGGTCAGTCGGCGATAGTAGGCGCTCATCAGGTCGCCGCGCTCGACGACCGGGATCGGCGCGAGGTAGTGCTCCCAGGCGTCGGGGAAGAGGTTGCTCGCGCCCTCCTGATAGAACCAGAGCAGCTCCTTGCGCCGCAGCATGAAGATGCCGCGCAGCACGAGCTCGGTGACGCGCTCGGCGTGACGCTGCGCGTAGCTCAACGCCAGCGTGCTCCCCCACGAGCCGCCGAAGACCTGCCAGCGCTCGATCCCGAGGTGTTCGCGGATCCGCTCGATATCCGCGACGAGGTGCCACGTGGTGTTGTCCCGCAGGCTGGCGTAGGGCTTGCTGCGACCGCACCCTCGCTGATCGAACAGGACGATCCGGTAGACCTGCGGATCGAAGAACCGCCGGTAGGCTTCCCCGGCACCTCCGCCGGGACCGCCGTGCACGAAGACCACCGGCTTGCCGTCCGGGTTGCCGCACTGCTCGTAGTAGACCTCGTGGTGGTCGTCGACCGCGAGGTGGCCGTGATCGTAGGGCTCGATCTCGGGGTAGAGCTCGCGGAGATCCGCGCGGGGCGGCTGCAGACTGGTGACAGTGCGGACGGACATGCCGCCTACCTTACCGAGATCTTCAGCTGTGCTGGCGCAGCTCGCGCACGATCTCGGCGCGCAGCGCCGCGTCGCCTTCGTAGACGCCGCAGAGGTGCTGCGTGACGGTCACGGCCCCGGGGTTGCGCACGCCGCGCATCGTCATGCAGTGGTGCTCGGCCTCGACGACGACCGCGACGCCACGCGGGCGCAGCGCCGACATCAAGGACGTCGCGATCTCCGCGGTCAGCCGCTCCTGGATCTGGAGGCGGCGCGCGTAGCCGTTCACCAGCCGCGCGAGCTTGCTGAGGCCGACGACCTTGCCGTCCGGGAGGTAGGCGACGTGAGCCTTGCCCG